>JBBACM010000196.1:0-2502 GCA_041657045.1 Minisyncoccota bacterium | reverse complement strand
TCCTAGTCTACTTTTGCCAACGCTTCAAATTGTGCAAGCGTCATTTCCTTTTTGATACGTCCATTTGTTAGCCATTCCTGTAAACCTTTGGCTGCATCCTCGGATGTAAGTCCTCTTACTTTGGCAACCATTTTCACGACTTTAGCGTCAAGGTATTTCAACAGTTCCCCTGTCTCGGCTCCTGCTTCTTTTGCAAACGTTTCTGTTGCTGTCTCAGAGAATTGACCTTCAATAATCGGTTCACCTGTTGTATCTGGTAAGTAATCTTCCATATCTTGGGTGTAGTAATCGCTGGCGTTTGTAGCAATTAAAATCGCAGCCACGAACGCACGTTTTTGAGCCATTTTGTCAATTGTGTTTACTTGATCGGCTACATCCCGGTTAGGAACCGCGTATAACTTCCCGCCAATCTCGTAAGCATCCATATCCTCGCCCTTTTTTGTTTTTCGGACAATTTTCCTTGCAGTTCCATTATCGATAGCGTCCTTGAATTGCTGCCAATATTCAGCAGGCTTTCCATATTTTCCAGATGTTTCAGCTTTTTGAATCGCAAACGCAAACTCTGAAATACTTCCATCTTGATATGAAAGGTGTGTCCTGTCTACATACGTGGGTATTTCAAGTTCATTCATCCATCGATAGCGGTATTTCTTTTCGAATGAATTACAAGAACCAATACCCTCACCAACCATTTCGCCATTTTTCGTCAACTGGCATTTGTATTGGTAATGGAAAAGAGGTTCGCCGCCGTGATCTTTTCCTGTCCAATCATTCACAGTTTCAAGTGAAATAAATGATGGACGTAAACCGAAAAATGCGCCCAGCTTTTCGGCACCCGGCTTCTTTAGTGTTGGCTTTTCAGTTCCAGGAACCTTGCCATAATCAATACCTTCAACAAAGATTTCACCTACGAATTTCTTAAAAAGTTCGTACCTACTTTTTGCTTCTTGAAGATCTGCCACCGGCGCTATGAAACTATTGTTTACTTGTACAATTGCATTTTGATCTGACATTATTCTCTCCTATTTAACTAACCTTATTTACTAGATATGTCATATCAACAGTCCATTGATATTGACTTCTCGACTCCCACAAACGAAAACTTTTATCAATTATCCTAGCAGCTTCAAATTTATCAAGTTCATTTATTTTCATAAAGTGCAGTAGTGCGCGTTCTGAATTACCCTTTACACCTGCGTACCCAAAGTGTTTTACTTCATGGCAAGCCGGACATAGAGCAATCATTCCTGATAAAAGTTGAATATGGGTTTTATCATCATACTTCCAAATTTCGTGGCATTCTACTGGCCATTTTTCACCAACTCCGCCACAAATTTCACATTTATATCCTGCTTTTTTGTAACACTCTTTTCTAATAACATCCCACTCCTCTTTAGTTACGATAGCGCGGACATTATTAAAAAAACTTGTTTGAGGTACCAACTCGATTTCTAGTTTCATTTCGTATCCTATGGATATAAATTTTCTACAACTTCAGCACGTTCATCAATATGTCGATAGTCCTCCTCCGGGTTACTGTAAACTAGCTCCTCACCTTCCAGCCTTGCCACTTCAAAGAATCGCTCGATAGTCAAGTAAAACGGTTCCAGCCTTCCTGTTTTGTGTTTTACCCACGTCAATATATGTGAGCATCCCTCTAATCGTAAGGTCTCAAATACATCCTGGTTGATCTTGATAGCACCGTGTACTACCAACGCGGGTGATTGTGTGAATTTTGTACCTTCCATGAATCCTTGATACGTTCCTTGTTTGTCAGTGATTCTCATTGTCATACCTCTTTATAGAAAACGATTTTACGCGGGTCAATTCCTGACTTCTGGAGAGCGTCCATATAATTAGCTCCCCCTATTGTGATTGAATAACCACCGTAAAAATAAACCATGAAGTGTCTCATGTCATATCCTTTCAGATTATCCAGCGTTCTCAAGATTTTCAATACGCTCTTCAAGTTTTACAACTATGAGAGCAAGTGATCGAACCATTAATGACAACTCGTATTCAGTCCAACTAACACGCGGACTTGCAAGGTCTTTTTCAGGATCGTACCTATTTTGGATAGTGTCTAACTGCGAATGAATTCTATTTGTGTTTGCATCCATCTTGTCTCTCCTCATGTCAATAGTAAACCATTATGATGCGTTTGTATGTAAAAAACAGATTAAATATGCGTTAAATTCCCGTTACCTTTTCAACAGCTTGTATGCGGTTATACCATGCGTTGATCTTGTCTTCATCTGCATTAAGAAGCCAATCAATTCTTTTTGCGTGAGATAGAGTGCAGAATATTACCGCCTTGTCGACGCTATCAAACCCCATCAATTCAAGTTTCTTGTCTGCAAGTTCTATTTGTTCTCGTAGTTTCATTTTGATTCTCCATTGGTCTTGATTGGGCGCTTTTCAGTGTAACCACACCCAGCTTCTTTTTCCATAAACGACATTCCAAGTGACCCTACTTTTTGTGAACCTGTTATTCCATAACAT
>JBBACM010000195.1:0-2506 GCA_041657045.1 Minisyncoccota bacterium | reverse complement strand
AGAACATACCTACCACTGAGGGCGATTGGTGATGCGCTTGGCGTGAAGGTTAATTGGAACGATGCAAAGAAACAGGTTGAAGTCGGAGAACCACCCAAAATTACACCAACGCCAGTTAAGGACGTTCAGCCGACACCAAATATAGTGCTTGGTAAAAATGAGTTTCTTTCTAGGTACAATGCGGTAGCTCCGTATGATTTTAAGATTACAGTGTTGGGTAAGGTTGGAGAGGATTTAACTAAATCAGTGCCTTATGAGGTGTGGCAGTTTAAATTTGAGAACGTCCGTAATCAAGATATGACGTTCCAGATTAGCTCGCTTGGATGGAATCAAGGAACTACGTTAACTACAGTAGGTACTTTGGGATATCCACCAATAACAAGAAAAACTCTAAAGCCGGGAGAATCATTTACCGGATGCGCAGCTTTTGGTACGGCATACAAAGGACATCAAGATAAAATAATGTTTTCTTACGGAGCTGGAAAAGTATTTTATGAAGAGTAATTTTTAAAATTTAATAGAGATTGACCGTTAATTATAGCGGTCTTTTTTTATTGCTAAAAATAAGGAGGATTTATGGCACTACAATTACTAATACAAGAGTTTCAGAATAATCCCTTCGCAGAGGCAAGTACAACAACTACTATTAAAATAACTGCTCATGGACTTGAAACTGGAGACATGATCGTAAATCAAGACAGAAGATTTGCAGGATCATTCGACCCATGTTCTAGGGTAGTAACTAAAGTTGATTCAGACACGCTTACGGTAGCAGCAATCACAGGGCAAGTTGCTGGAGACACAATTCGGCTATATAAATTCATCGACCGGACTGGATACCTTAAAACTGAAACACTCAACATATCCGACCGAATGGACAGAAGGAATAATTGCACATTTAAATTAATCCTTCCGGATAACACATACATTCCGCAGCCTGGACAGAATGTTAAGATAGTTTACGGCGGAGATATTATTTTTGGTGGTGCAATAAAAATGAATAAACTGCGCCGTATAGGTGTAGCCGGAAAGTATAAACTCGAGGCAAATGTTGACATCGAGGGCTACAATCATATACCATCAAGGCGTACAGTGCCGGCTGAATACCTAAATAAAACATCCAAGGAAATTATAAAAGATGTCCTGGATAATTACCTTTCCCAGGAAGGTATAACCTATGTCGATGGAGATCTCGGGGATGGGGCTTACTGGGACGAATACCCGGAAGACTTTGCAAATAATTGCATATCATGCTCTCAAATCTTAGATGATATGACTAGTGCCAGTGGGTATAAGTGGTACATAGATCATAGCAAAGTACTACACTTTTTTGCAGAGGACACAATAACCGATGCTGCAAATGTAATAAAAGACTCCGACGCTTTTGTAGACTACAGGAGTGTAGAAATTGAAGAAACATTAATCAACTACCGCAACAAGCAATTTATAAGGGGTGGTGGTGATGATTTTGGCGATACAATTATGATATATCAACAGTCACTAGCCGAGATTGAAAAGCGCCAAGACGTCGAAGGTGGATCTGGTGTATACGGCTCAATATTCGAAGATAGCAATATGAGCAACACCGTGGAGATTACCGCCGAAGCCGGAACCAATACAACCAATGTAAAATTTACAAGCCACACCCTTGAAACAGGAGATATGGCGGTGAATACGACACGCGGAAACGCTAAGAGAATTATAATTAAAGTAGATGCTGATAATTTCACAATGACGGGCGATGGGGTTACTGCGTTGGCTGTATTAGGTCAGACTACAGGAGATAAGATTGTGTATTATCCTGACGCAAACAATGCAGCCAGAAACAACCTTAAGAGATATGGTAAAGTTATTCCAAAGGAACTTACTTTCGAAACAGGAACGCTTGATTTTAGAGCCGGTCAGAAATTAACGGTTAACTTGGCTGAGTTTGGAATGGATCCTATTCAGGATGAATATTTTTTGATTGAGGAAGTAAACTTTTTTGCAACTTCCGCGTATGTGGGCGATGATTATGTCATTAGGGCGAATGTAAAAGCTACCTCCAGAGATGAGTCAGATTTTTCCACTCAACACACAGAAAATTGGATCGATACATTTGCGACTTTTGTGGGAGGCGGTACATCTAAAGGTAAGGGCATTAACATTGCTGTCGGTCCTAACCCTCCTAATAATCCAAAAAAGGATGACTTATGGGTTGATACGGATGATTATACAGAGCACCAGCAAACTGTAAAAACAACGTCGTCATTGCTTACTAAAGCCGATGCTGGAATTATAGAAGTTAGTGCTGGAACTGCAACAACTCAAACGCTTCCAACTCTAACAAGTGCTGATGAAGATAAACTTGAATATTACATCAATAATACCGGATCAGGAACTGTAACCATTGCCGGTACAGTTAATGGGGTTGCAAATCCCACAATAGATCAATATGAATCTAAATGGGTAAGATGGAACGGCACAGACTGGTATTCAATCAAACCAGTATAGGTGGTGGAAACAG
>JBBACM010000194.1:0-2506 GCA_041657045.1 Minisyncoccota bacterium | reverse complement strand
TTCGGTCCATACTTCACCCACTCTTCCGGAGTCATAGGCCGAGGAATACATTCACTTATCGGAGGCTGTTCATCTTCTCGCGGATCTCTGCGCTGTGCTTCACATCTCACTTCTCCATCTCCTTCCGGAGGTCATCCTTGAGATAATATTCCTTGCCATACTGCTTGAGCAAGGCTTCTGCCCTCTGGCCGAAATCCTTCCAGTCAATTGAGCATTCAATCTGCTTCAGTTCCTCATAATACTCGCTGCCCCGGCAATTATTAGTATTGAGTTTGCCAACCTTGTATAGGTTCACATAGCTATGTGATTTTTCGATAAGTTCTAGTGTTTGTTCTGGATTTATTACAGGCTCCAATGAAACCCATGTTTTAATTCTATTTGGATGAGCGTGAGCATATTTTAATGCATCAAGTCTACTTTGAGGACCATGCGCATTTGGTTCCCACTTCCGAGAATCATTGTCCTGACAGAAGGTAAGCGTGCAGCCGAAAGAGTCTCCAGGCTTGTACAGATCGAAATCTCTGGTTGCTCTCATACCACCCTTTGTCAACACTGATACATTCGCCCCTGCATCCTTGATTGCTTTGATAATCTCTCTTGTCGGTGTGGTGTCTATCTCCGCAGGGTAAGGGTCGCACATGAAGCACAACATTATCTTTTTGCCTTTGTACTTGCCGCTCGATAGTTGATTTTTGGTAGCTTCAACAATACCTTCCCGATAACTGGCATCCTCAAAGTTTTCGCCCGGATGATACCTATTGAACATCATTCTGGCATAACAATACTTACACCCATGATTGCAGCCTTTATTTGTATTTATTGCTAGATCGCTGTATTCCTTTGCCCTTGTTCTAGTCCCATATATTGGTCTAAACACTCTTTTTCTCTCCCTTCAACCTTTCGACGATTTTGTTCATGTGTTCTGTGGCCTTACCCTGGGCGAGCATCTTATCTTCTTCTGTTTCGCTCCTGTCTCCCATGATGCCGACAAATTGACTTACCTTAAGCCCCAAAAACTCCTGAATGGTTTCATCGGTTCCTTCCTCAGCAACCAGGTAGTAACAGAGAATTGAATCCTCCTGACCGATTCTGTGAGCTCTGTCCTCGCATTGACTATGTACGGCTGGACTCCAGTCCAATTCTCCAAACACAACGCAGTTTGCTTTTTGAAGGTTCAGGCCGGATCCTGCTCTCAGTGAAATAATGATAATGTTTGTTCGACCATCCATGAAAGCTTCAACTGATTTTTCCTTCTCAGCACTGGTTTCATGCCCGGTAATCCTCATTGGTCGGAATTCTTTCAATTCTTCCGTGTAAATATCATGAACCGCATGATGATAAGCAAACAGTAGGACCTTCTCGCCTGCCTCCAGGAGCATCTTTACAAATGCGGCCACATAAGGAGCCTTTGCAATCCCGATAGCCTGCCGGGAATCCTCTACGATTTCCCTTGTCACTCGGCCTTTTTGGAGAAAATCGGTCATGCCTTCGATACTTTTTGCCTTCTCAACTGCCGACTGAATGAGGCTTCCGTATTTGCCGGTATCGAAGTCAACAGTCTGCACAACCCGGCGCTTTGGTGGAAGTTCCTTAAGAACCTGCTCTTTTGTTCTCCTGAGCAGTAAGCCTTCACGCTTCAGGTAATCGCCCAGCAAGTTCGGTTTCTTTACGAGATCGGAACCGTATCCATAGCACCATTCACGGGTGAAGCTGTCCCAATCTCCCAAACAGTGGTATTCGAGTATATTTATCACGTTCCACATCTCTCCGCCTCGGTTGTAAATAGGAGTACCGGAAAGGCCTATTACATTCTCACATCCAGAGGCAACCAGAGAGGCTGCACTATATTTGTCCGTTCCGCTGTGCCGGAGCTCCTGAATTTCATCAAATATAACCGCCTTGAAACCGATATCTGGAAGGACATTTTTCCATCCCCGGAGCAAAAGGTAATGAATGATATAAACACTTGCCTCTGGTAGCGTATAGGGTTTAAGTCCTTTTATTACATGAACCCGGTCTTTATTATCGTCGAACAACGAAATTATCTTCTGCGGAAGCTTAACGAATTTGTCAAGCTCCTTCTGCCAATTCCGGATAAGATGAGGCGGCACAACAAGCAAGGCCGGATAGCTCTCGGTTGCCGCTAAAAATGCAATGGCCATGGGTGTCTTACCAAGTCCCATCTCGTCAGCAAGCAATGTCCGCTGGTTATGCAGCAGGAAGGCAAGCCCCTCCTTTTGAAATTCCCGCAACTCACCTTTGAATTCAAGTGGCGGCGTGACCTTCTGTGGTTGCTCATTAAGCTCCTGCCGCTTTATAACATGGTCAACTGCTTCAGTATAAGCTTTGTCCCATATCTCCGGCTGCGATACTCTGAGCGGATACCTTTGCATGAGCCAATTGAGATCACCGTTGATTCGTTTTGTATTCTTGAACCTGGCAAGTCCCGCACCCTTCCCTGAGCTTCCAGGGAATATCCTCTTTGCAGCTTCGATTACGCAGGGCC
>JBBACM010000193.1:0-2512 GCA_041657045.1 Minisyncoccota bacterium | reverse complement strand
AATCCGCCGGAACCTGCCCCCACTGTGGAAAGCCCATAGTAAAGCACATCTGGAAAGAGGGTGCCCGCTATCATGTGATCTCGTGGCATGGAAGTAAGAATGGCGCTACTTCTCATTGCAGTGAGCCGGACTGTGAAAAGAATCATGGACCGGGGCATTGCGTTCCGCTTGATGGTGAGCAGGTAAAGCTACCGAAATGTGAGTTCCGAAAACTTACTTCCGTTTCCATTCTTGAACGCTGCACGCACCAGAAAGGTCCGTGGCCTTCTGCTAGCGGTAGTGCTATAGATTTCTCGGTTTGCGTCATTGCTCTTGCTCATGGGGAATGCCCGCTGCATAAGAAGATTGGTGATCTGTAATGCAGGGTAAAATTTTGTTTGCGCTGGGAAGTGCCATGGCAATAGCGTTAATGCTCGGCATATCTATCGCATTATTTTTCCCATGGGCGGTTGACCCGCAACAGGCAAGATATAGCGATGCCTGCTTAGAGAAATATGGAACTGTGAATGGATCGAACTTTACCTCTCCGACTGGCATACTGGCATGTACTTTTGGCCCCCAAGATCCTCCGCGCCTGCCCAACCCGCAGATCAATATCACGGTAAAAACGATCCATTTCTTCTGGTTTGGGGATTGTAAAGTTATGGCTTCGACCGGAGAGGTTTATCGTTCGGATGAGGATCAGATTTGCATGGCACAGCCCGGGGAGAACCTGACGGTTTATCAGTACCGGACAAGGGATAATACCATTACGGATTTGATTCAGATGGAGGCGTGATTGAAGATGCACAAACCAACGTATTTTCAACTAACGGCTACCGCAGCGATTATTGTTTTCTTTGTCGTTATGGTTATGTTTATTTATGTTGCAATATGGTGGCAATCTGTGATTTTTGGTGAGATGGCTCTGGTATCAGTAATTTTTATTATTTTCTTTGTTGGCCTTTTATGGGCCTCGGTCAGGGCGGAAACCCCGTCGGAGGAATGAGAATGTCAGAAATTGACTGGGATTGGACATTTGGCTCATTTATCCAGATTCTCGTATTCATAGACTGGGCAATAAATGTGTATTATGGATTCACTACTTTACAGCCCATATTTGCAGTATACACGGTCGTCTGCTGCGCTTGGTTTGTCTTCGCTCCGTGGTGCATATCGGAATATTTGCGGTTCTTTACCGGGCAGTGGCGAGCGGTCCCGTCCATTTACAGGTATATTTTGTTTGATTGGCATATCGGAGAAGTGGCAGGAACGGAACTTTTGGAGGTTTAAAAATGGCAAGTGTCAAAATTGACTGTTTTGGCGATTTATATTACCCCGAATGCCCCTATGCGGGAAAAGGGAGATTAACTGCACCTCAAAGGGAAAGTTGTGGGAATGTTTGTCTCCATCCAAAAGTGAAGAGGGCATTTCATTGTGAGGATGGGGGCGGTATGTTTTGCTCGGTCGTGTGCAAAACATTGTTCGGGGGCCCCAGTGATTGCCCATTTGATAGGGTGAGGTGAATATGGCAACTTACAACCAAAAAACCCACGAGCAATGGAAAAAGCGGGCCGAAACCGATCTGGCCTGCGTATTGGTACTGGCGGATTTTGAGATGCGGAAAAGTGCGTTCCTTAATGGTGCGCTGGAATTTGTGGGGGGATTGAAGTATGGATAGTTCACACTGCAATGGTGCTTGTTGGGCGGTAGTGATTATTGTTATTGCTATAGCGATAATTATTGCCGGGTTTATTATTATTGAGATGCGTAATCCCCCAAAATATTCCGCAAATGTTGGATGGGGCAATTCTGGCAATCATCTCTGCGATTATGGGGCGTGTTGCTCTATTTATCCTGCTGATCGTGCTTGGGGTTGCGATTCGCAAGGCTGTGAGGCAACCATCCCGAATTGGACGCATCCAAATTGCAATGGGGGCGGCCCGTGACTGCTATGCGATGGCTATTTACTGTAAGGTTTGTTTGCCCAAGGTGCGGGCATGTTCAGGATACTGAAAAAAGGTACAATCTTGATGGAAGGGAAGTTATGAAGTGCGATGGGTGCTGGCATGTATTTGAGTTACCATATCGCACCAGAGGAAAAGAATTAATGGGTGAATGGAGATGACCGATCCCTGCGATAATCCGCATTACGATCAAAAAGTAGCGTATGATAAGAAAACGGAAACCTATGAGGTATATGATTCGTATGGGGGCGATTCCCTTAATTTGCGTGAAATAAAGAAATTGATTAAATGCGTTAAGAAAACGCATCCGGAGTTGTTAAAATGATCGAATCTTTAAACTGGCTTGTTAAAGTGAACAACATACCCCGTTATCGGTTTGCTACAGCGGGAGAGGCACACGAAAAGAGCAATCTTTGTATCGTTAAGTCTGGATTTCGGGATTTTGCAGAGGTCATTTTCGTGGATTCCTCGACTCAAACTCCCGGTGAGGTTATTACTTCGTGCCCTGATCGCATCGTTCATAAAACTACCAAAGTTGCGATCTGTGCTCATCCAGATAACCGCCC
>JBBACM010000192.1:0-2545 GCA_041657045.1 Minisyncoccota bacterium | reverse complement strand
GTCATCAAATAGGTCATGATCGCTTCGAATGAGATGCCATAGATGGAATTGCCACAATCTTTTGCGATGGTTTCTTTTTTATCGCCTTTCCGCAAATAATCGAAACGCATGTTATTGAATGTAGTGGCTATTTTAGCCAGAGGTGAGGGACTATCCGAAAATTGCAACTGATACCAGGTTTCGTTTTCGAAAGTAGCTCCTAATTTTATTAAGAATTCTCGTTCTTCCTCATAATAAGACACGACAAAAGTGCCAATGGCACAAATATTCATGGCAGGATTCAGCGGATGTTTGATCAGTATGGTATGATATTCACTTAAAATTGTATCGGGAATCGTCACTTTACCACGGATCAACGTCATGGTATTGGCTTTTTGGGGAATCGGTCCAGTGCCTTTGGTGATGATTACTCCACGAAAATCCTTGAGTTGCATCGCAAAGGATACATAAGCTCCCGAAATATCGGCCAGATAAGCTTCTTTCAACACACCAAAACCCAAACATTCAATTTTGGCCCCTTTGTAACATTCAGTGGCAAGCGATATAAAATCCTTGAAATCGGTATTGCCTAACTGCTTTCGAAAAGAATCCAAATGGGAATTGATGCCGATAGACAATAATTCGTCATAAACCTTCCGAGATCGTTCTTTTTCGTCCTCGATATCGGAATGGTCATTGGTCATCACCGCCATATAAGCAGTTCGGGTCAAAGACCCTGGACTAATAAAGGTGGTCGGATACCAATGGAATACTTCAAAAAAATCATTTTGAAGTTGATTGGCCAATTCGTATACCGCCCTGGCATCATACTCATTCGACAAAAGCACTTTTTCCCGGAATTCGGCATCGGTTTCAAACCGTTCCCAATCCTTTTTCTTGAGCAAATGGACTTCAGTTCCTATTTTACTATACCATGGTAAATAAGTTTTACCGATTTCCTCCAACGGTTTTTTGTAAAAAAGAGCCATATCGTAAGCCCATATCTTATTCAAATATTCGGAATCATGTTTGCGATAAAAAAATTCGTAGGCACTTTTAATGCACTGTACGATACCCAATTCATAATCGCCGAAACTGATTTTTACCAATGGAGGATTGTCCGGTTCCCATTGTTTGAGTTTCTTGTCGAATTTGCCCGATATTTTTTGATACCGTTGAATCGAATCCATCTGATCGGTAATATCCAATTCCAATAAAAATTGTTTATATAAAATAAATGGGTCCAATTTATTCCAATATACTATTTTAGTATTCGATACCGAGCAAAATTTCAACAGATTGAAAATACAGGAAATAAAATTAGAAGTGTAATGATAATATTGATTGTTTTCATAAAAACCCAATAACCGTAATTGTCCGGTATCACAATTAGTTTCCAAATCAAGACCGATGAATCTCATCGGGCTTTTTGTGATTTTGCCTCCGCTCGGAACCGAAAATGATTTGATCAGAAGCGGATGCTTGGGTCTGGTGGAATATAGATTAAGCTTAGTTTGGTTGAACAAACTATTTTTAATCATAGTATCTCCTTTTTTTACGTTGATAATCAATGGTATAAATATAGCCGGTAAACTCGTCTGGCTCCACAAATTTCAAGGCATCTTCCAAAGAATAATTGTTGACATACATCTGATAAGCGACACAATATCCATACGGTTCGTTGATGTCTTGATTTTCGTTGATATTGATGGAATTGATGAAATTTTTCAGAAAATAAGGAAATTTGTTTTGGCCTTTCTTATTGTAGGAAGACCATTTTTTCCATCGTTCGGATCGTTCATCCCGTTTTTTATAAAGGTTCCGATTGTCGATAATTTTTTCAGTATAATAGACAATCGGATCAATTTCCTTTTTCTGTAATTTTTCTTTCAGTTCGGTATATTTCCGCGAATATTTCCCGCGTTCTTTCCGGGATTCTTTCAAAGCCAATTCCGGAACCAACCGATATCGTTTAGTGATATAAACTAATAATTGACGATTTCTTCGGGCCTTTTCCTGGTTGGTGAATCGTTTGGTGGGTCGGATATAATTAGATTTCTGGGGAATTCTCAACCCCAAATCGGAAAAAATATGAGCATCGGACCTTTTTTTATAGATATTCGCCAATGCACTGGACCCATATTCGTTATAGATAATCGCATATCGTTGCCGTTGTTTTTCCTGATTAGTCAAGACCTTCATCCTTTCTTAATAATGTGTTTGGTATTAAAATACGGAAAAATCGAACGCAAATCATACTTTTTGGTACGGAGATATTCTCGAGGTCTTTTACGATAATAATTGGCGGTCACCACCCCGGGAACCAACATATCTTCCAACGTGATGATATAATTGGTAATATCCCGTAACCGTTTGGAAACGAAAGTAAAAACAGGGGTCACCATGATCAGTTGCAAATCCAGTTTCCGAATCTGGGTGATGAACGATGTCATTTTCCGGGTACCGGATGCCATAAAATCATAGGCATCCGACCCGTTCTGAATCTCATCAATAATCAATAAACCATCATGCAACCACTCGGGAAATTCCTCTTTTTTCAAATCCT
>JBBACM010000191.1:0-2558 GCA_041657045.1 Minisyncoccota bacterium | reverse complement strand
TCTAAAAAACGCCACCAAATTACGCAGGAACACATTTGGGCCATGGAGGAAGCTTACAGTCTACAATTAATTCTATCTGAAAAGCGTAAAAATATCGTAACAACGCTGGCAATGCAAATTCAGTGGAGAAGCAGAGGATCGTATGCTGAAATCATAGAGCTAAATTAAAATGCTCTTTTTTTTTATTTTTAAGGTATAATAAAGATATGATTCAAGAAGAAAAAAGACTTTGGAAGAAAGGGTATAAATACATAGCGGGAATTGATGAAGCGGGAAGAGGTCCGTTAGCCGGACCGGTATCGGCCGGAGCCGTTTTAATTCTTAAAAAAGATTTTAAAGAGGTAAAGAAAATTAAATCTGTAAAAGATTCTAAAAAACTTAACGAAAAGAAAAGAAAGGAAGTCTATCTTAACTTGATTAAAACCAATAAAGTTAAATGGGGGATAGGAATGGTTTCAGAAAAGACAATAGACAAAATTAATATTTTACAAGCAACTAAGCTGGCCATGATTAAGGCGGTTAAAGATTTAGAAAAAAAGAGCCGTATTAAAGTTGACTTTCTAATTCTAGACGGGAAAATTAAACTTGATTTGGACATTAATCAAAAATCAATTATTAAAGCGGACGATAAAGTATTTTCTGTTTCCGCGGCAAGCATTATCGCTAAAGTTACGAGAGATGAAATAATGAAAAAATATGATAGGAAATATCCAGAATATAATTTCAAAAAACACAAAGGATATGGAACAAAAGAGCACTTAAAAAACATTAAAAAGAACGGCATTTGCGAAATACACAGAAAAAGCTTTAAATTTTAAGGGAACCGTCTCTTTTTTTATAAAAACTTTACAAATCTCTCTAAAAATGTATAATAAGACAAAGATTTAAAGATAAGAATATGGCAGTACCAAAACAAAGACACAATCAATCAAGAAGAGACAGAAGAAGGGGGAATATTTTCATAAAGGCCCCTGCTTTGGTTAAATGCGCTAAATGCGGAAAACCGGTCTTACCTCACACTATCTGCGGATATTGTGGATACTATAAAGGAACTGAATTCGTAAATGTCATGGCCAAACTGGAAAAGAAAGAGCAGAAAAAGAGGCAAAAAGAAATAGCAGAAACAAAAACAGAAACTAAAACCGAAACCAAAAAAGAGACTAAAAAGAAAGAAAAGAAATAATATGGCCTCAAGGCACCTATCAAGGTCTGTCGCAATGCAAAGCTTATACGAATGGGACTTTCATGGAAAGGTTGATACTGATTTGGAGAAGATAACCCAAAAGAATATTGATGAATTCGGACATGGCCTCGAAAGCCATGATTTTATCTGGCAAATAATCAATGGAGTCAAGGAAAATTTAGAAGTTATTGATAAGATAATCGAAAAAACAGCTCCCGAATGGCCCATTAACCAAATAAACATTTTGGATAGGAATGTTCTGCGAATCGGCATTTTTGAATTACTATACGAGAACAAAGACGAGGTTCCTCCCAAGGTTGCCATCAATGAATCGATTGAACTGGCTAAAAACTTTGGAGGAGAAAATTCCAGGAAATTCATTAACGGAGTCTTGGGAACGGTATATAGAGAAATGGGCGGAGGAGAAGCCGAAGAGCCTAAAAAAGAAGAAAAAAATGACGAAGAATAACATTAAAGATTTTTCTCCTTTGGAAAAATCATTAAATATCTCTTTTAAAAATAAAGACCTATTGGTACAGGCATTTTGTCACCGTTCATACTTAAACGAAAATCCCAATTTCTATTTGGGGCACAATGAAAGATTAGAATTTTTGGGAGATGCGGTTTTAGAATTAATAACTACGGAATATCTCTTTAAAAGCTATCCGGACAAGCCGGAAGGAGAGATGACCGGGTGGAGGGCGTCATTGGTCAATGCTAACATTCTCTCGGATACAGCCAAAGAACTTGGTTTCGAAGATTTTCTTTTATTGTCTTCGGGAGAAGAAAAAGAAAAAGGAAAAGCAAGAAAGTATATCTTGAGCGACACCTTTGAGGCTTTTATAGGCTCACTGTATCTTGATTCAGGCTATGAAATTTCAAAAAAATTCATTGAAAAAAATCTGATTGAAAGGATGCTTCCAGAAATAATAGAAAAGAAGCTATTCAAAGACCCCAAGTCTCTCTTCCAGGAAAAAGCTCAAGAAATAATCGGCATAACTCCGATTTACCAAGTTCTGGAAGAAGAAGGGCCTGACCACCTCAAAAGTTTTGTAGTCGGGGTGCTGTTGGGAGAAGAAGTGATTGCCAAGGGCGAAGGCTCTTCAAAGCATGAAGCAGAATTGAAAGCGGCCGAAGAAGCTTTGAGAGTGAAAAATTGGTAAAAGTAAAATAAAAAGGATTCTCGTTAAAGAAATCCTCATAAAGGCATGAACAGAACGGCGCATGCAACTCCGAGCAGAAATCCAATAATGATACCGAATATCAAATTTACGTTTTTCTCTTTTTCACATCCACACTTTCCTTTGCATTGATTGCTTTCCTTGTCCATATGTAAAATCACCTGCCAATATACTATATAAATAAAGGGGATTGG
>JBBACM010000190.1:0-2565 GCA_041657045.1 Minisyncoccota bacterium | reverse complement strand
TGTTCGTGGGCTATGTAGCAACGCCGGGTGGCACGGGCAATGTCGGCCCTGACGTGCGCAATCAACTCGTGGCCTATGGGCCTGCAATCCGCCTGCGTGGAGAGAAGGCGGAAGGGCATGAGCCCGACTTTCAGACCTTCTCGCCCAAGGATGGCGTGGAGTGGATGCTTAAGCGTGCCGGGTTCACCGCTGACCAGATGAGCCTCCTCGGCGACACTAACCCGATGTACTTGGGAGAACTCGGGCCGGATGGCACGCGCACCGGCGGCGGCCTGGACGCAGACAATGATGCACTCATGCCTGCTTTCGGTAGCGAGGCGCTTGCAAGCGTCAAGGAGTTCTGCCGCCGCGACAATGAGTCTGAGTGGTGGGTCATCCCGGACGCCACACACCACTTCAAGTTCTTCAAGCGCAATGGGCAACTCGGAGCCAGCGACGGCACGCTCTTCGTCATCAAGGAGGATGGTGCGCGCATTAGCGACCTGAGCGATCCCGACTATACCATCCTCGGCGACATTCACGATGACACCGCGCAGATGGACGAGGGTGAGTACGCGGACATGGTAGTCGTGCAGGGCACTGATAGCGCCGGGCAGCACTTCTACCAATGGGCGGCGGAGAACGCGCGCTGGTATGACACCGCCGACCCGGCATACTCGGGTGGCTGGAGGCACATGTATTGCGAGGCCCGCGCGTCCATGCAGGAGGAGGGCGAGGCCACTGAACGCGCCGATCAGATACTGAGCAAGCGCAGCCGCCTACCCGTCACCGTAGACCTCCCGACGCAACTGATAACGGCACTCGTCAAGGGTGACCGGTTTCATATCACAGAGGCTGCAGGCACCGGCATCGCCGCCAAGCGCGGCATCCTCAGCACGACACCGGTGCCCAAGCACTTCCGCGTCGTGGGCTACTCGCACCATTGGGACGGGACCGGCACCTTCCCGCGCACACACTTGCAGGGCAGGAGCATCTGGACCACATGAAGAGCCTACTCACTCTGCAAGGCGAGCGCATCACGAACAGCATAACTCCCGGCCGCACGGGCGACCCGAGCGCGGGCGCGACCGGGCAGGGGCATAGCGTGCGCGTGCCTACATACGTTACGTGGTCGGGCGCGGTCTACACCGTTCGCAAGCGCATCGTGTTCGGAATCACGAGCCACGGGATAGGAGCGGAGTTCAGCTAATGGCGACTACCTATCTGGCCTTGCTCAATGGTGTGGTGACGGGCGATACGCTACCCGCCGCGAGCTGGAACACTCTAGCAGGCGCACAAGACCGCGCAGGCATGGTCCCATACAATCTGCTGGGCAATGGCGTCTTCAGCGGTTGGCACCTCACCAGCGGCGCGAGCACCATCACCAGCGGCGCGGGCTTCGTCGGCCATTGTTGGTGCAATACCGCCGCCGCGCAGAGCATCAGCGGGCTAGTCGCCGCCAGCACCAACTACGTGTATGCCAAGGCAGATGCAGGCAGTCCGGCGAGCGGGACGATAGACTTCGTCGCCCGAGCTACCAGTGCGGGCGTGACGAACTACGACGGTGCGACTGCGGCGCTATACTTGGGCAAAGGCACCTACGCCTCCGCGACGGGCATCAAGAGCATCACGAGCACGGGCAAGGCCACCTGGAGCATCGACCACGGTGGGCTGACTGGCCTATCCGATGACGACCACCCTGACTACATGCGGCCCATTGAGGTCGTCTTGCACGGCAAGGACGCACTCTTCGCCACATCGGCGGCAAGCACCAGCACCTATGGGACCAACGCGCGGGACACGCTCGTCAAGTTCCCGGCATTGTCGGCCACCAAGGGCAATTGGGCCTTCGTCTGCCCGGCTGACTACAGCGGCACCATCACATTGTACGCCGACTGGGTGAGTAGCGGCACCGTGGGCAAGAGTCGTTGGTCCTACCTCGTCCGCAATGTCGCATCTGGCGAGGCCTTTGACGGCGCACTAGGCAGTGCCTGCGCAGCGCAAGTGGTGGCGATCAGCGGCACTGCCGGGCACCTGCGACGCACCTCTATCGCCTGGACGTCCCTGAAGCCCACGGCGGGCGACAGGTGCACGGTCACCATCCGCCGCGACGGCGCCAATGCCAGTGACGTTTGCAGCGGCGTCGCGCGCCTGGCAGCCTTGCGGGTGAAGCTCAACACGGCCCGCTAACGCACAGACGGTCGTGCCGCAAGACCACGCAGCCCACCTCCCTCCGAGGTGGGCCGTGTCAGTTCTGCACACCATCATAGGGAGCCCCAATGCTCATCACCATCGAGCGACAAGTGCAGGAGTGGTTCTCTGCCGACACCCCACACGGGCGGTACACGGACGCGCTGTACTACCCGGAGGACGCAGTCCCGGAGCAGGCCGTCATCGACGCCGCAATCCAAGCTCGCATCGACGCTTGGGTCTATACCATCGAGCACCCGCCCGTCATCGAGGAGCCCGAGCCAGAATGGGACGTGCTCTGCGAGGACGGTGAGAGCGTTGAAGCTTGACAAGCCAACCATCGGGCCGACTGCCACGGCTAAGCCCCTCGATAAGCGCATCAACCAAGGCCAGACC
>JBBACM010000189.1:0-2576 GCA_041657045.1 Minisyncoccota bacterium | reverse complement strand
TAAATAACCTGCTGTAAACCGCCCTCTGCCTGATCCTGTATATCGCTTTCAGACCACAATTTACATGCCCAAACGGGTTTACGAGTTAACTGATTGTAAACAGCGACCATTCCCGAAAAACCGTCGTAAGCCGGTTCGGATGACCATAACATTGTAATTGGATCGACCATCACAAAAGCGTCACCGTCTGTGATCGCACCGCGCCACCACATTCCTTCGGCAGCCTGAAAGTCTTGCTTATCAAGTAAAGGCTCCAGCCAATTAGAATCAATTGATTCATCGCCCGAACTGATTTCTGAGACAGAAACGCGCCCGGCCATTTTATCGATTACGATTTTACAATAATTATCATTAAAATCTTTCAATCCTGCCGAATCATCCGTTAACCGGAGCATACTTCTCATTTGCGTTGTCATGTCCGCGCGGTGATCGCCTTTTTCGTAATTTCGGTATAAACTTACCCGCGCCCCTCTTTGCATAATCGCGGCCAGCCATGAATTCCCGCCGTCAATGTTTGCATAAAGCGCAGGATTTGTTTTTAGTAAAGCGTCACTGATCAATCTTGAATTTTCGCTCATTTTATACCCCATTTTTTATCTTTGTCGCCCATATCACGCGCATAGTTTGATGTTTGCGCATTGATGTTTATTGATGTTCTCATATTTTCCATGTCATCTTCCATTCCATATCTTATAGCATCGATTAGATGATTTTTCTTATCAACTGGAACTCTCAATGCGTTTCCGTCTTTATCCTTTTTCCAGTGATATGTAGAAAATTCCGCTTTGCAATTGACACACTTTGAATCAACAAAAATTTCTAACCCTTGTAACCATTGTATGCCGAAATTAACAGAATCTTTGCCTTTTTTTGCAGATAACGCCTTCACGCCTTTTTCTTTCAATTCTTGAATTGATTTTGGCTCTGAGCTGTCACAAGTGACCGGCTGCGTTCCGATCATATCAATAATAACTTTTGCAAGCTCCTGGTTCGTTAATCCACGATCGTAAAATTCATCATAAATATAAAGTTGCGCTCTCTTTTTGTCATAGTGCATTACGGATAAAGCCGCCGGATCACTGGAAAATCCAAAGTCAAGACCGGCACGATGATTTGTAAACTGGTTCATCATAGCAGATAAATCTTTTACCTTCCAATTTGTGAAGATAACCTCGCCGAGAATACCCCACATTCCCAAAGTATATACATCGTAGTAATATTTATCATCTTCATTTTCAAGATCATCAACGTCGTCTCGCTCAAGAAATCTTAAGTTATCTTTATACGTTGTTTTCAGAATTGATATTTGATCATCCTGATACTTTGTTTGATCGTCCGCCCAATTTATTTTTGCGAAAAATATTTCATAAATCCAATGACTTTGAAGAATAGGATTGAAAGAAAAAGTGACTATCTTTTTTATACCATCTTGAGTTTTTCCTCGGAGCCTTTTTTTGAGTTGTTTATAAGATTTATATTCAATTTCCGTTGCTTCTTCTATTCGTATATCAGTAAAAACACCTTTTAATGGTGTAATTGATTTTAGTTTTTCAACATCATCCAAACCAGCAAAAACAATTTGATACCCGTTTTCAATGCAGGTTATAGTTCCATCCGTTTTATTAATCTCAAACAAGGATGATATATTCCAATCTGTAATTACTTTGTTTATTTCTTGAATGACCGATCCACGCAAGGTATTTTTAAGTTGCCTACAGACAAGAATATTTCTTCCCCCTTTTAGCAATTTAATTACATCTCTTTGAGCTAAAAATACCGATTTTCCTGATGAAGAGCCGCCATAAAAAATCTGTATCCTGGATTCACATTTCAAATAGGGAATATAAACTTTATTAAATACTTTTGGATTTATTTTTATGTTAATTGTCTGGTTCATCGTCCTGCTCATCCAATATATCTACATTTATCGTTGTGATCGTCTTGCCATTTGATGTAACGTCGATATCTGTTTTTACAGAACCGTCAATATGAATATATAGCCATTTGACAAACTCAATCCAGTCTTTTACACTGATTATGCTTTCAGTTTTATCATTTGGAAATTTTAACCGACCTGTAATAACTACTTCGGACACAAGATCAGCTAAAATCTTTTTTCCGGAAACGGATTTTTCATTATACAAACGGGTTTTCCCAAGAGCAGTTTCGAGCATTGCGGTTAATGCTCTGTTCTTGGGAGGTCTTCCGTTTGGGTTGTTTCTATTACCTTTTGGCGCTGGCATTGTTTTGTTTGATTAAACTAACTTCCTCTCATGCTTTTTATTTCATGCCTGCCTTTTTTTCCATCTGCGGAATCATCATCAATCATCATTTTTCTGGGAGTAGCCTCAATATCCAATATGACGCCCATTTTCTTGCATTCCATCAACATCGCGGCCTGCATAATATCTGCTTCCGAGAAATCAAGAATGACTCTCAACCCCATATCAGACATAGTTTGGACTTTGCTGACCTGTGCACAGAATCGAATAGGTTTACTCATATTTTGGTTTCACTTTCAGCGGCAGGCTGTTCCACCATAGCATAAACGCATCCCCGTATTTTGCTTTCTGCTG
>JBBACM010000188.1:0-2590 GCA_041657045.1 Minisyncoccota bacterium | reverse complement strand
GTGCGCCACAAGTTTTGATTGAAACCGTTCCATATGATCCGGCAGTTTATAAGAAATGGCAAAAGGCAACCAATAACAAAGGGAGTATATCGTTCCCTAATGTACCGAAACAAGGCAAGTCCGTAACAGAAAAAACATATACAATAAAAGGAGTTAAATATACTGAAAGTGAATTAAAGTCTAAAGGATGGACGGATGAATTACTACAAAAGATAAAATAATGGCTAACGAAAAATACATACCAACACCGGAGGAGGTTCTTGGAAAACAAGAAAAATACATACCAACGCCGGACGAAGTATTAAAAAAAAAAGACAATTCCAAATCTTCTGTTTCACCATTACAATCATTCGAGAGCCAAAGACCATCACAATCAGTATTATCTGGTGAAGGTTCTTTGGGTGCTGTTCCAGAGGTGGAAACTCCACAAGTTTTACCACCCGAAACCCCGGATAAGGCTACGCAGGATTTATTAAGTCGTGCCACAAAACCATTACCATCCGAGGTTCAACCAATACCGCACCCAAAAACAAAACCGATAGGTGAGATTAAGGTTATACAACCCATAGTTGAACAGAAAATAGAAATCCCAGATGAAGTAAAAAAGGTTGATGCCTACCATGCTTCTCAAAAGGGCGATTATGGCCTGTCAGAACAGATTTTAAATACCATTGAGGACGACAAGGATGGATATATCTATGAATTAAGGGCGCATAATCAGTTGGCGAAAGGTAATTTTAATGATGCCAAGCAAAACTTAATTCAAGCCACAAACTTAAATCCAAACAACACAAGACTTTACCCTGAACTTGCGATAGCGTCTTTTAAGGCAGGAGATACAAAAACGGCCACAGAATCAGCAGAAAGGTACATAAAAGATGTTGGAGGTGTTGCCGGTGGTGACGAACAAAAAGCCATTAACCTGTCTAATATTTATGCAATAAAAGGTGACAATGAAAAGTCAGACTATTGGGCAAAGAACGCAGAGGGTATAAGGAAAGAAAGAGAAAAGAATGTAAAATCGGATATATTAAAGACCTTCCCGGATTGGTTTTATTCCCAAATAGCACCATTAAATACCCCTGAAATGTTTATAGGTGGTATGGGAAAGATAAAAGAAGCGGAGAATCTTCCGCAAGTCCTTTCCGGTGTCGTTGATGCCACATTTGCAACGCTTATGTCAAGTCCTTCCGGGCTGATGTTTAACTCTATCATTTCCGCAGGGAACCTTGTTGGTGCAAGTGAGGTAACCAATTGGGCTTTTGCCCCTGTATCAAAACTATTGGAATTAAACGGAGTTGACGAAAGCAAGTTTGGTGAATGGGGTAAATTCGGTGTTCAGGTTTTTAACCTTGTACCGTTTATGATGTTTATGAAAGCAACGGATTTAAGGACTTCTAACAAACAAAAAGCCGTTTCATTAAAAAGTACAGGTGAGAAGTTGGCATATAAAGAACCGCTAAATGAAACCGATCTTAAAAACATTGATGAAACTATTGCGACAGCACCCAAAGAAGATGTTTTAAAAACAGTCGAAACCATTGATAATTTTGTTGAAAGTAAAAAGACCGAAGAGGGATTAAAACAGTATCAGGAAACCACAACCAATCCAACATATCGGGTGAATGAAGAATTGGTAAAAGACCCAAAACAGGTTATCGAGAAGGTTGCTGAATTAAAAGAAAAAGGTGTTAATCCAGATAATATTGAAGTCGATATAAGAAATGACGTTGAAGGTGCAAAACTTGTAAACGATGAACTTAATAAACCTGTTATTTCTGGCGAAAAGAAACCACAGGTAGAACCCACCGTAGAGGGTAAAACTACGGAAACATTACCCGAAGAAAAAACCACAGAGATCATAAAAGAACAACCGGAAGTTCCACCAGAAGAAATTAAACCTGAAATTTCGACAGAAATAAAAACCGATATTCAAACTGCCGTTGATGAAGTTTCTCAAACACCCGATCCGCAAACAAAAGGAAAAACAAAGTGGGGAGATATTGAAGGAGAGGAGGGTGCGTTTCTTTATGAAAAGAGTAAAGAAAAGCAAATAGAATCTTTTCCAGAAGGAACACCCGAAGGCGATAAGTTAATAGAACTTGAAAAGAAAGGATATTTAGAATATAACTATGACGGCAAAACAAAAGAAGAAACCTATTCATTAACAGAATCGGGGAAACAGTTTGTAAATGCTTTCAATTCACGGTTACAAGACCGACAGGGAATAAAATAGGGGTCTGACTTATTTCCTGAAACTGCAAACATACCTGAGTTAAAAACCGTTAGTCCCGAAGTTGGACAGCAACCAAAACAAGAAGTAAAAGTAAAGTTTCAATCCATCGCAGATAAAATCCGTCAATCCAAAATAACGGAAAACCTTGACCAACCAGAGAGTTTTGGGGTAAGCGATATTAAACTATGGAATGATGTTTTGGAATCAGCAGCCGTAATTATTGAGACTACCGGAGATTTTGCACAAGCACTTTTCGATGGATTATCTAAACTGAAATCATACGAGGACAAGGAGAAATTTAAAAAAACGATAGAGGATTTAAAAAAATCTGAATTGCCCGAAAAAGAACAGACT
>JBBACM010000187.1:0-2602 GCA_041657045.1 Minisyncoccota bacterium | reverse complement strand
GGGTTTTCTTCAGGTTTCACTTTTCTAACTACTAAACAGTGTGCGTCAATTATTGCCGCAATCGGATCTATGTTGTCAAAGGATTTGCCTTTATCCAGCATCATGTTTCCCTGTGCATTTTTATCTACAACCGCATTACCAACCGCCCAATTAAGGACAGGATTATTATTATGTATCATTGTCCCTTCATAAGCTCTTTCCCTTAGGTCTTTAGTTGGTTCATGAAGAGTTGGTATCCCTTGCCTTACCTCTATTGTTTCATAGCCATAGTCCTCATGCATTTTAATAGCGAATCCAGTTGCATTGTAAAGGTCGAATCCTAAAAGTTTGAGTTCCCACTTATTAGCCTCTCTCTGGTCTTCAATGTACTTGATAATGTATTCGTCTTTGATTACATCTCCAGGTGTAACAGTTATCCATTTTTCTCTTTTCCACATGTCCCAAGGCATTTTTTTATCCTTACTCATTCTCATAAGGTAAGTAGCTTCGGGCATAAAGG
Source organism: Minisyncoccota bacterium (assembly GCA_041657045.1). Classification (GTDB taxonomy): domain Bacteria; phylum Patescibacteriota; class Minisyncoccia; order Minisyncoccales; family Minisyncoccaceae; genus UBA2211. The sequence continues at coordinate 2,103 of JBBACM010000187.1, read as the reverse complement.
AATGGCTTAATACAGCAACCCTACCATCACTTAATTCAAACTCGAACCCAACACTTGCAAGGTCAATTTTAGATGTTAAGTCAACACCTATAACACCTTTCATGCTCGTCAGATCCGGAAATGGATTTTCTTTTGTGGACCCGCACCTTTTCCACTTTGCCATATTCATATAGCCAGCGGCGCGTTGATTAATCCAGATATTAAGGGTTTTAGTAAGAAAGTCTCGCATTTTTTCCGGCTTATCTTGGGCAACCTTTGCTTCATCCCTTATACTTTCAAGACCCTCGGGAGTTTTTGCAACGATCGGATTGGCCTTAAGCCATGCCGTTTCATCGTTTATGTCATCTATAATATTACCTTCATCGTCTGTTTCGAGCTCATTTATCATTACGAAATAACGGTCGTTTTCAATCTCGTTGTTAGGATCCAGTATACTCGAAACATACCTGTACTCTTCGCGGTAACATGGGTTGTTTAATTCAAAGCCCGCTGTTGTGATTATCATTAATAGAGGTTGCTTTCGCATTTTCATACCAGATGTAAGTATGTCGTAATACTCAGTTGTTGGGTGTGCGTGGTATTCGTCCAGAATTCCACATTGCGGGTTACTTCCGTCGCCTTTCTTTTTGTCCTCTTCAGACATACGCGCAAAGTATGAATCTGATTTAGGATGCATAATAACGCGCTGCCCTAGGTCGTCATGGTTCTTACAAACAATTTTACCTTTAAGGTATTCGCATTTTTCAGATATTACCCTAGCTTCACCCCATACATACCTTGTCTGCTCCTTTTTTGTAGCTGCCACGTATACCTCTGATGATGGCTCGCCTAAGGCGGACAATTCATATAAACCAACAATGGACTGATCTTGTGACTTAGCGTTTTTTCTTCCGACCTGCCAATACGATTTTCTGAACCTTCTCAGTCTGGTGTCTTTGTGCTCCCAGCCATATATGTTTCCGAAGATAAACTTTTCAATTAGCTCGGGAACTTTGTGTTTCCCTGCCAAAGGACCTTTGGTATGCTTAAAAAACGTCATCCATTTCATAAACTTATTTGCTTTTTCTAGATTAAATACCCAAGGAAATTCCTTTGTTCCTTCTCTGTATAAATCTCTTAGAAATCTTTCGCAGGCCCATTTATGTTTTTGACAGGCAACAACCTCACCACTTATAGCATCTTTGCAGTATTGTTCTAATTCCTCAACTGTTGTACAGGCTTGTTTATGCAGATCTTCACGTGTCACGCTCACCACCTACTTATTAAAATAAAAACACTCAAGGATGAGTGTTTTTCGTTAATTTATGGGTAAGGATTTACACCTCACATAATAGTTTCCTCTTACTATCGGGTTTTGAACGTGGACCCGTACCAACTGGAGCCTTATACCCGCAAACATATCAGCGTACTGTATACTAATAGTAAAAGTGCGTCTACTTATTCCGCCACCATAAAAATTATATATTGAACTCCTCTTCCATGGGATTTTTAGGCTTTTCCTTTTCTGGCCTTGGTACATTTTTAACCTTAGATAAAGGATTGAGGAATAATCTATCTTCGAGCTTGATAAGAATATCATGTTTTTTATTTATTGCGGCTTCGATTTTCATTATGTGCTCAAGTCGCAATAATTCGTTCATCGATTTTCTTTTAACTCCCTTTATAACATTTTTCATTTTGTCATTAAGTGAAACAAAATCAATATTGTCTACTCTTTGCCTGCGCTCAATTAGACTAATGTACTCACTGTGAGTTATGCAGTACTTTGCTAAGATCTCTATGTCGGAAGTTGTTAATATCTCAGTTCCGTTTTTGGCAGCTTCTTTATAATTTTTTATAAGCTCACTCCACTTTTTAAAAGCGTGAATATTTAATTTCACGTAGTCCGGAGCAACGATATTTTTAAGTTCTGATTTTCCGAGTTTAATTTCCGATTCTTGTCTTTCTCTGATTTTTTCTTTTGTTAATCTATTCGGATTGCCCTGGGCTAAATGCAAGGCAACTGATTTGGCGTTCCTTCCCATGGGCTCACCTTCTTTCTATATTTTTACATTTAAAAATTACCTAAAAATTTTCATAAAACGAAATTTCTTTACACGTGAT
>JBBACM010000186.1:0-2619 GCA_041657045.1 Minisyncoccota bacterium | reverse complement strand
CCCTGCTTGGTGCCACGAAGATGCTGATGCAGTACGGCACCAAAGTTGAAGACGTTTTGCCCATCCTCAAAAGCATCGGTGATGTTACTGGTGGTGTTGACGCGCAGAAGGTAATGCAGATGTCTTATGCCTTTGGCCAGATGTCCTCCTCTGGCCGACTGATGGGGCAAGACTTATTGCAGATGATCAACGCTGGATTTAATCCCCTTGGAGAGATTGCAAAGAAAACTGGCAAGTCAGTTGCCGAACTGAAAAAGGAGATGGAATCAGGCCGCATTACAGTCAACATGGTAAAGGAAGCCTTTGCCCAAGCTAGCGGTAGGCTGGACTTGATGACAAAACAGTCGAAGTCACTTGAAGGCTTGCAATCAACCCTGAATGACAACGTAGGTATCTTCAAGCGGAAGCTAGGCGATGAGCTAGTGCCTACAATGAAAGCATTCGTAGACTGGCAAGGACGGATGACCTCTAGCTTTGACGGACTTGGTGCCTCTAGCAAAGCCGCTATTGCTTATACGGCCGGGGCAGTTGAAGTCTTAGGCATCGGTACAGAGAAGCTATCATCAGTAGCCATGACCCTGGCTGCCTTAAAGCTATCCGGTATGGGCGCAATGATGTGGAGCGTTGTTCCAGCCACGATTGCTGCCGGCGCAGCGACTGTGACTTGGCTAAACTCCATTCATAGTGTTGTGGGTGTTACGAAGATGATGACTGGTAGCGCAATCGCTACCGCTGTCACCTGGCGTGTGGGTGTGTATGGCGCAATTGTAGCTGTCACGTTAGCCATTCTAGACGCAGCTTCCGCACAAGATAAGCTGAATGAGGCTTTTGCTAAAGGTGAACTTCTGTCTGGCAAGTTTAGAAGGTTTGAAACTCAGCAGCACGAAGCTGCAATGCAGTTGCCTGCGGGGGCTACAGAATTCCAGAAGACGGAGGTTTACAAAAAGGAAGCAGATCGACTCAGCGGAAAAGTCAAAAGCCGACAGCAAAACATTGGTCAGAAGGAAGCCAGACTGACCCAGATGGAAGGGTCATTTGAAGAGTCTTGGTTGTGGGGTGGGGCAAACATCAAGCAACTACAGAAGGAAATTCAAAATGATCGCGCAGAGCTAGAACATCTGCAAAGCATGGCTGCTGAGGTTGCTAAACTTCTCAATCCCACTAAGGATAATACGGCTGCCGGCGCGGAGGTTCTAAAGTCTCTTAAGCTGCGGGATGAAGCGATTGGTAAGACTGCTATTGAAACAAAGATCCTGGAGTATGCCAATAAAGGATTATCGCAATCTGAACTGGATCTTGCCAAGCAGAGAGAGCCTCAGATCCTAGCCAAGGAAATGATTCATAAGCTAGAAGAAGAAACGGCTCAATATGGAATGTCTGAAAAGGAGTTGGAAAAGTACAAACTTGAGATGTCTGGTCTACCGCCACTTCTTCGCGATGCCGTACAATCGCACATGGACTTGAGAGATGCAGCAAAGAAAGAGGCAGAAGCACGTAGCCTGGCCGAAAAGCAAACCGCAGAAACAGAAGCTGCGGTGCGCAAGACTATAGAAGCTCACAAAGAAGAGGCTGAAGTATTAGCTGCTGGTAGTAAAGAGCAATGGCTACTCAACAAAGCCATGAAGGAGGGATTGGAAATCAGCCAAGCTGCGGCTTTAGCTGATGTAATTGCTTCCAAAGAAGCAGAGGCACAAAGGAAGCTAAAGGAGACTAAGGCCCAAGAAGAGAAAACCAAATCCCTGAACGAGGGCAAGAACCTTATGGAGAAATACCTAACTGCCCAACAGAAATTTGAAATCAGGGAAAAGCGTCTTGCTGAATTGCTAGAGATGTCGGCCATTACCCAGTCTGTATTCAATGAGGAATTAGAGGCAGCACGTGAAGAGCTGGACAAGCTACAGAATAAGAACATCTCCGTCAAGTTTGATGTGAAGGGCGTTGATGCTGTAGCTGCCGGTAGCGCTGAAGCAATGTGGCGCATCGCAGAATTTGAATCAGGTCGGGGCCAAGCCGCAGCGATAGCCCGTGGGGCAAGAAGAGGACCAGCGTCTAACTTTAGAAGTCAGAAGCAAATGATTGCCAATGTTGATAGATGGTCTGCCAGAACTGCTAAAGAGCAGGGACTTGCCCCAATGCCAGTTCCTAGTGGAGAACTGTCAGATCCAACGGATGAGACAACAGTTGTCTTGAAGGAGATTCGAGACTTGAACAAAAGGCTGCTAGACAAAGATCCACTGGAAGGTGTTGAATTGTCAAACGCCTCTAGCGGAGGAGGACTATAAATGTCAGCCTCGGTATTTGGTGGGCCTAGAGCCTGGGGTGGTGGCCGTGATGATGAGGGCTATCGTGAGTATAAGGTAACTCACCTGGTAAAGACCACCAGCGCTGACGATGGTCCAACCACTGTAATGTTTGCTAGTGGTCTACCCCAGATTGGCGCTTTGTGGCAGTTCGGCAACGACAATGACCAGTGGGCTTTCTGCTACCCCTGGATGAATATCACACCCCACGATCCAAAGGAAGGTGAAAAGCATTTATGGTGGATGGTTGAGCAGAAGTTTTCTACCAAGCCCCTCAACCGTTGTCAGGATACCCAAATAGAAGACCCATTACTAGAGC
>JBBACM010000185.1:0-2630 GCA_041657045.1 Minisyncoccota bacterium | reverse complement strand
GGTAAACATAACGGATACTGAGCTAACACGCAGCCGTAAGGATATTGGCGACACATATTAAGATTTACTGATAAATGTTCTTAAACAAACTGAATGACAAGAAGTAGTATTCAACCGACACTATAAATGCTCTGATTTACTGGAGCTGTCGTGTTGGGCGAATAGTTATATTTTTGGCGGTGCATTAAACAAAGGAGCAGATATGGACGCACAAAATAATCAAGCGCAAGTAGTAGAAGCCGTTGGTTTCCTAATTGATCGAATAAATGTTACGGCGGATCAATTAAGTGATTTAGAAAAAAGATTAGACCCAATAATATTGAGCAGGCCAGAAGCCGCCGATTGTGCTAAAGAGGCAATAAGCCCGAATCGATGCCTATTAGCACAGCAAATTTTCGATTATGCAGATAAAGTGAATACGTTAAACAAAAGAATAAATAGATTATTAACAACACTTGAAATTTAACAACCGCACCGCCAATAAATATAACTACTGTTTAACCTGATACGGGTAAAAAGATGGAATTTGTTTCTTTGTCGTATGGAGAAGCTATATAAGACTGCCGTCGTTCTTTTCCCATTTTCTATTATCTTTTTCTTTCATTAGGATAAATCCTTAATTAGTTTATGAAGTCTATTTAACCAACCCTTTCCAAAACGTGTAAAATCCGGTAACGATTTGTAATAGGTTTCGGCACGGTCTATGAATTTATCGTAAACATCTGGAGTTGCATTTGCAACGCTTAATGTGCCTCTTCCGAATTTGCCGTCGGGTGCGATAAGAAGTGTGTTTTGTAGTAACATAACGGATTGACGTTTACCAAGGTTTACACCTAAATCAAAAAGACGAATTGCAAGTTTATCGTTCTTCAATTCATCATAAAGAGGATTCCAAAACTCTCTTAGATAAAACGACTTTATTAAATTGTGTTGTTCGTTTTTGTCTTTAGTATTAATAATTTTTTCGTAATCTTTGGAAAACCAACGCGAGGAAATGCCGGCGTATGTGGCACCGCCCTTATCTCTTTTGTCGTTTACAAAACCACCTTCGTTTTCTTCTGTAAACTTAAAAGCTCTATCAAACAAGTTCATAATTACCCCTAACCACTATAACAGATATAGTGAATTCTTTTTTAAGATGCATTAGTCCATGACCATTTTCTTAAGCCGGAAGGTAGATTATTCGCGTTATATTTGCCGGTGATTTTGTCCGGTACATTATCTAGTATCACCATTTGATTTTTTACGGAATAATTCGAGCAGCATAAACCACCTTTATTTTTTAGGGAATAAAAAAGAAAGCCATCCTTTGAAATAAGATAATGTAGTTAGCCCTGCTATAACCACAAGTATAATAATAATCCATTTTATATATTCACCTATACCTGTCGTTGTTTTTGTAGAACCACTTTCTGTTTTCTGGCTTTTTATTTTTGCTTCGGTTTTAATTGATCCGGTTTCTATTTTGGTTTCAGCAGTCACCGTTGGCTTGTTTGTTTTCTTATCTATTTTAACTTTTGTCGTTACTTTGGCTTTCACAGTTGTGCCATCATCGTTAGTACTTTCGACAACCTTTTCCCCTTCGTAGACGTCATAAACAGAATTATCAATTTCTTCATTCCGCTTTAATTCCTGTTCTACTTTTAATGTCGGAATTTTTATTGTGACTGGTTCTTGAGTAACTACTTCAGTAGTTTGTTTTGTGGTCTCAACTGTTGAAGAACATGCTGCACTAATCAACATTAAGATAATTACACAGATTAATTTTTTACTGAACATTTTGTCCCTCTGATTTCTGGGCTAGATCTTTTGGGGCAATCGGCGCAATCGCGTCTTTGAATACTCCTATTTTATCTGCACCAAGTTCAATAATTTTTTGTAGATATTTGGGATAAAAAATGGCAATTAAAAATATAAGGTTAATGCCTATCATAAAAACAGTAAACCACATATCATAAGCATTATCGTTATAATAACTGAATCTTAATATCATGAAATCGACCATTGCCAATAGCAAATATACCGAGAATGACATTAACCGCATGGAAGATTTAGCACCTTCTTCTTCTTCAAAGAATCCTATTCTTTTCTTTTCCATATTATTTTTCCTTGTTTAGTTAGAAAAAACTTTTATCATTGTAATTATTAACCCAGTTAAAGTTAATAACTGGATTAATGGGAATAACGTATCGCCAAGATTTTTCCATAAAGTTTTTGGTGTCTCTTTTTTAAGTTCTTTAATAGCAACATACATCTCACCAATAAGTTCGGAAGCAAGTCTCTCTGTTGTCTTGCCATTAATTACTTTAACAGTAAAATCATTATTACGCCCAAGTAGTTTATGAACATTATCCCTGAGTATGTTAACACTTTCTGCAAGTTCTTTAACTTCTTTTTCCATATCCATATTAGTCTCCAAAAATTAGATTTGACTATGCAATTATTTTGATTTCTCTTGTATTTCAGAAAATATTGGTTCCTCTTCAGCTTCATAAGCCCTTACTACAAGGTCTGCTGCTTCAGAATAATCAATATTTTTTTCTCTACTTACTTTTGATATCTTTTCATGCAATGCTTTTGAGAACTTATCATTTTGGTCTCTTCCGAAAATATCTGCTGCTTCAGAACAA
>JBBACM010000184.1:0-2634 GCA_041657045.1 Minisyncoccota bacterium | reverse complement strand
ACCTGCCATGATATTGCTTGGAACATTTCAAGTGGCCGTGTGGATCTTGTATGCGCTTACCGTCGCACGTTGGTACGGAAAACTTGGATATGGCGAGGGAAGATTATGATGGGGGATTATTCATTTTATATTCCTCATATTCTTCTTTTGTAAGGTAACATTTCTTTCCTTCTTTTTCTCTTTTTTCTATTAAATCTTCAAAGAATTTTATCCATGTTAAAGTATTGGTTCCAAGTTTTTTATTTCCTTTAATCATTCCATGTTCAGATTGGGTGAGCAATACAAATTTGTTCGGATCTCCTTTAATATTATGTCTATACATTATTGGATTGTTGAACGTTCCGATATTTATCATAGCATAATAACCATGCATGTCTTTATCCCACTCGCAACATGCTTTTCCTGCCAGTAGACATGATGTCGAGACAAAGATTTGCCTTTATTATCCTCTTTTGTTTTCCCAGATATAGTACTCTTATAATTCCACGCTGCGTCTATTCTATTCCAGAGGTTACGATTCCATAGTTCACAATATGATTTGCGATTGCGAGTTTCATGTAATATTTTATGTCCGTACCAAAATCCTTCTCCGTATAATCCTATAAGTAACTTTTCTTTATAATCGGGATTGTCTGATCTGGCTTCCATATATGCTTTCCATCCGGGATTGGTTGGGAGTTTTGCGTTGGTATTTTTTATATTTTCAATATATTGTGGATTATGAGATCTTTTTTCAATTCCTTCATGTAACTTTTTTTTATAGTCTGGATCTTGTGAACGTTTTTTAATTCCTAATTTGTGGTTTTCTTTCCAAATATCAGATTGACAGGATTTTTGAATGGCGATTTTATGATTTTCTATCCAAGTTGGATCTTTTGATAGTTTTTCCATTGCTAACTTGTGATTTTTTACCCACTCTGGATTTGAAGGCATTTCTTTGTTTCTCTTAATTAACATTTCAATTCTTTCCGGAAGATTTGCTTGATTCGTTGAAAAGCAACTTCTACATATATATTCTTTCTCTGGTTTATTGAAAGATTTTCGCATGTCCGTTCTTTCTTTTCCACACTCAATGCATTTGTAAGTGACAATCTCTCTGCTACTCCCATCAAATCCACGGGATTCGTTTATTCGTTTCGAATTCTCTTTCATCCATTTCGAAGTTGCACACTTTGGACATCTATATAATTCGGGTGGTTGAGTGAATTCGCATGGGGTCGCGGTGTGTTCTTTCCCACAGTCTATGCATGCATATGTCACTCTCTTGATACGTCTCTTCCCATCACATTGTTTACAACGGTATACCCCATCTGCGCAACGGTTTAAGAAAGATTTTGTCGAGATTCTTTCCTTCCCACAATCTATACATTTATAAACGACTGGGTGTTTCGGTTTTATTAATTTTGCAGCGCAGCTTTTGCACCGATATTGCCCGACCGGGGTTGTGAACCGCGACGGCGGTGCCGTTCTTTCTTTCCCACAATCTATACAAATGCGAGTTTCGGTAGAATTTCCATCTTCTAACGCACGATGCTTGCGAGCACACGAACAACATCTATATTCATCACGCGGTTTCGTGAATGCACATTCGTACGCGGTTCGTTTTTTCCCACAATCTATACATTCATAAGTTAATTTTTTAGACATTTTGATTCACCAATAATAAACCTTTTCTTCGCGTTCTTATTCAAAGACTATATAAACTTTTACGCCTATCATTCTTTATGAGAGTTGATTTTATATGAGTGCCGGAGCAGGAATCGGAACCGCCGTAAATATCTTCGCCGTAGGCATTATGCTACTCCCTTGCCTTTCCATGGTAGATTATTTCGTGTTTACTGCAAATCGTATGATGTTGCTAGGGTATATGGATCAGGATGGGATGAATACAATGTATATGCTCACCATAATGGTGAATTCGTTGGCATTCTTATTCTTGCTGGCAAGTGCTTACAACCTGATTATTATTGCTAAGTCAGATGCCAGCAAGGGAGTATAAATGGCATCTTCAGCAAGAATGTTAGCGGCGGGCGTTTCTGCAATATGGGTTATAATGTGTCTATACATATATCTTATTATAGTGGGGCCATTGTTTAATAAGCTTGTCCCGTTTCTTCATCAAAATACTCCAGAATATTGGTGGAATTATCTTAACGGGGGTGCCACAGAATGGATGATTCCTTTCGTCTACACGCTTATTGTTTTGTGTGGGATTATTATTATTATTCGCATGTTTGCCGAGGCAAGCCGTACCGTGGATTATGACACCGGGGGATTCTGATGACGGACTATTGGACTCCTACGGCAACACCCGTCATTACAACCATGCCTCAGACAACGTACAAATACTTACTTGATAATGTAACAGAGAGTCATTTTAACCTCGCTTGGCTTCCTACAAACGCGCTGGCACCTTACGGATTTCCTGCGACAGGAATGATGGCGGTTCCATTCTTTATTCTGTTCATGGCATATTTCTATTCCATGTGGATATCACACGGGAACCTGAGAATGGCAAGTATTGTGGGATTGATGTTTGGAGGTATGTTTCTGTTTACCACGGGGGGGTTGGGAATTAGTTTGCCGGCACCGATAGCGCCCCTAGCATATGGTGCGTTAGCAGCTTCGATTTCA
>JBBACM010000183.1:0-2639 GCA_041657045.1 Minisyncoccota bacterium | reverse complement strand
AGCGGCGACGGGAACAGCGGCGACGGGAACAGCGGCTACTGGAACAGCGGCAACAGGAACAGCGGCAACGGGAACAGCGGCGGCGGGAACAGCGGCAACGGGAACAGCGGCTACTGGAACAGCGGCGACCTGAACAGCGGCAACCGGAACAGCGGCTACTGGAACAAAACTAATTACTGTAGTGGAATTTTTAATTGTGCCGAACAACCGGTACCAGTTTTCAATGGCGCGGCTACAGTAATGATGTCAGAGTTTATTAAATCCAAGGCTTTCCAGGTTATCACCAACAATGAATTCCCTTTAACTGAGTGGATTAATGAATCAGACATGACCGATCAGGAGAAGAAAGATCATCCGAAATTCTTCATCATGGAAGGATACCTCAAGGTAAACACCTACGAGTACGCCTGCGGAAAATGGTGGAAATCACTTTCAGAAAGTGATCGGAAGATTATTTTTGAGGTTCCCGGATTCGATAAAGGGATATTCTTTAAGATCACTGGAATAAAACTTGACTGATTGTGAACGAATTTGGAAAAATACCGCCCCAGGCTATTGATTTAGAACAGGCCGTACTTGGATCAATGCTTCAATTTTCGGAAGTAATATCTGATATACTCGACATTCTTTTGCCTGAGAACTTTTACAAGGACGCTCATTCTTTAATCTACAAGGCAATTTTAAAACTCTACAATGAAAACCTACCTGTTGATATTTTAACCGTTTCGGAAGAGTTACGAAGACAGGGAAACATTGAAATAATCGGAGGAGCTGTTTACTTAACAAAACTCTGTGATCCGGTTCAGGACTTTGTTAATTCAGAGTATCACGCAAGGATTGTCCTTCAAAAATCTATTCAGAGAAAAGTGATTGAGGTTTGCCATGACGCTATAAAAAATTCCTACGAGGATACCGTTGATCCGCTTGAGCTCACAGAAGGATTATTAAATTCAGTCGAGAAAATTAACGATTTACAGACAAGCGGAAAAGATCCGGAACACATTTCAATCATCGTAAAAAAGTCTTTGCGTGATGCACAGATCAGAGAAAAACAATCCAAAGAAGGTCATGTCCCCGGAATCAAAACAGGGATCTTAAAACTTGACAAAATTACTGCCGGGTGGCAAAACGGAGATTTGATAATTAATGCAGGCCGTCCTGGAATGGGCAAAACCGCATTGATGTTATTCTTTGCAAGACAATGTGCAAAGGATGGTACTCCTTGCGCTATTTTCTCGCTTGAGATGTCAGACGTCAAGTTAACTGACCGGATTATACTATCCGAGTGCGATATGTCGGCAGAACGCTTTAAAGGCGGTTATATGTCGAAAGAGGACTGGGATGAGTTTTATAAAGCTAAGTCTATTATCGAAAAACTTCCGATCTACATTGATGATAAGGCCGTTGTCTCAATGAGATACATTAAAAGCAAGGCTTCGAGATTAAAAAAACGGGGCCAATGCGGGATGATCTTTATCGATTATTTGGGATTGACCGATATGAAAAGTGAAAATAAAGGCCGGAACAGGGAAAACGAAGTTAGCGAAGCCTCCCGGCAGGCCAAGATTATGGCAAAAAGCCTGGACGTTCCGGTGATGTTACTTTCACAGCTTTCCAGAGAAGTCGAGAAAAGACCAGACAAAAAACCGATCCTCCCCGACCTTAGAGAATCGGGCAGCCTGGAGCAGGACTCGGACGTTGTGATGTTCGTTTACCGACCGGAATACTATGATATTCCTGTCGAGGGAGATGACGGAATGCCGATTGAAAATACTGGAGAATTGATAATAGCAAAAAACAGAAACGGCGCAACCGGAACATGTTATTTCAAACACTCAAAAAATTTGATGAAAATCTACGATACTGAATTATCAGATCCTTTACAGACGAAAAGTTTTTATGAAAAAGACCCCTTTTGATGCTACAGAAAACACTCATAGATAACCGGTGTTGTTATTTTTTTGATAATAGATTTTTCGAGTTCATGGGAAAGAAATATGAGATAGTCGGAAGTCAGTCAACCGGGAGGGGAGCGCATAATGTAACTCATAGGATCAAGTATCCCGACGGTAAGTACAAGGAAGTACCGATGATTGAATTAATTAAAAGGTTAACGAGCGAAAAAGTTTGAATAAAATCAAAAATTATGACCGTCTTTGATTGCATAAAGATTGCAAGGCAGATTATCAGAGTTTTTAACAGAAGAAAAACAACCATAAAAAAATAAACCTATGTGTAAATTTAAAAGTGCCATTGTGTTGAGGAATGGGGACATTCTACACAATGATTTTACCGATAGCCACGAAGATTTAATAGAACTCTTTGGACTTGTTGATAACGGAAAAGAAAACTTTGTTCGTATCGAATTTTCAACTGATGGTAAAAGGTTGGATAAGATTGAAAACTATTCTTTGATTGTTGATGAAAAATCTACTCCGGCGTGGTTTGAAGAAATCCGGGAATCCGCTACTGGGCAAATGAAAACAATCGTATCAAACATGATTATTTCAGAAAATCAGAAAATAATCGCAGGCAGGGCCGTAATTTTAACAGGAAATGCGGTCGTTAATAAAATAAGACATTGTATAATTCACGAAATGAGGGAATCGTCTCAGGTAGGCGAAATGTGGGAATCGTCT
>JBBACM010000182.1:0-2670 GCA_041657045.1 Minisyncoccota bacterium | reverse complement strand
GGGGAGGCCATCTACCAGGGAGCCGATTGGCTTTTCTATCTCCCCTTCTCCGGTTAGTAGCCATGCGGGGTTAATGTTTGTGTTTTTAACTATTCTATCGATATTTTTAGTGCTAACCCCGGTCGGGTTATTCTCGATTTCGGATAAACGGCTCTGAGGAACACCAGTTATTTTTGAAAACTCCTGTGTTTTGTACCCTTTTAACTCTCTAAATTTTCTTATTCTTGCGCCAATTTCTGACATGTTCTCTCGATTTCGGATAAACCCCTTGTAATCTTATCGGCAAACCGATATAATGTAATTAACCTTTAGTTAAGGTTAAGCGATTATAACAGCGGGGGCTGTTATTTTCAAGGCGGGGAGGGGTTATGACCAAAATAAAACCAATAAAACAAGCAAAAATGCTAGGATTAATCGGGGCACAATGTGCCCGCGATCTAAACGTCACGGAATCTGCCGTTTCTCTAGTCCTCAATCTAAAAAGCACAAGCAAGCGAATAAAAGGATGGTATGTAGTCAGAGGAGTCAATTTTGACTAACGCCGCCACCATTACCATCGCCCGTGGTCTATCCCGTATTGCGCTGGTAGCTGAACGCGAAGGCGGGATTGTCGCGTGGGTTGCCAGGGCGAAGGCATGGAAGGGAAAAGCATGAGAGATAGTTTTGTTTTTTATAAATCCTACTGGAAAGCTATCCGTAACCTAAGCAAAACCGAAAAAGCTGATTGTCTACAGGTTATTTTTGATTATGTTTTTGAGGACATAGAAACCCGCGAAACCGGGATAGAATATTCTATCTTTTGCTTAGTTAAACCTCAAATTGACGCCAACAATAAACGGTATGACAACGGTAAAAAAGGTGGCAGACCTCCCAAACCCAAAAAACCAAGAGATAACCAAGCCATAACCAAACCACAACCTAATGCTAATGTAAATGCTAATGTAAATGCTAATGTAAATGCTAATGAAGTTCCTTTAAAACACACACATAATGGCGAAAGTGTGTGTTTTGACCCAATGATTGAATTTCAAAAATTCTGGATACTCTGGCAGACCGTGACAACTCAACCCAACGGTAAGTCGAAAGCGGTTGAGTATTTCAAAGCTAATTGCTCTGTTCCCGGATATAACCCGGAAGAGCTAAAAAAAGCCACGGAGAATTACAAACAGCATTATTTAAGCCAAAAAGACAACGGCCTGAAACCCATGAACGCCTATAACTTTCTGTGCCAGTATCCCGATTGGGTTGAGTATGTCGATGAGGAAAAAGCGAAACGCGCCCAGAGAGACAAAGAAATAGCGGAGCTGGAAGAAAAACAACAAAGGGGTGAGATATGAACCATGATTTGTTTGTTAAAAAACTGATGAACATTGCCGAAGATAGGCAAATAAAACTGACCGAAGCGGCCGCGACCGATATCGGTATTTTCTTAGAGATCGAGAAAAAGAAAGACAATGCTATGGAACTGGTGTTTCGTAATTTGAAGGCCAAAATCAGGCCGGTACTTGATGGTGATTATCTCGAACGGATCTATCAAGAAAAAAACGAAGAGTGCAATAAAAACGAAGGGAAACTTTATAAAGGAGGCTTTCTAAAATCTATCCCTTCCAAGAACGTAAGTAGCCCCGCAGCAAAGCAGTTCTTTTTTATGGCAAAATCACTAATGATAGACAGTGTTTTTAGTGCCAAAGAGCAAAAAGCATTAAGCGAATATTGCAAAAACCTAAACGAAGGAAACGACAGAAGAATAACGAACATAGAGGAAGCCAGGAGATATCTACAGGAGGTGCTTGTATGAACAAAGAGATTAAGTCCGGAGATAAATACAACGATGGGATTAGCCTAATGAGAGTCATTGCGGTGGCTGAAGGTTATGCAATGTGCCGCCGGAGAGGTTGTATGCCGGTTATCCAAACCGTTAAAGAAGTATCAAAACTGATGGAGGTGCGCTCATGAAAATAGTTGTGCGCTATGTCCCGCCGATAGTTACCCACGAGCAGATTACTGATGCCGGAGGAGCCCCGATAATCCACTCAGGCGAAGACTTTGCAATTTTTGATGGTTCTGTGCCGGGGAGCCTGAGAAATGAAGTCCATGAGGTTTTCCCGCCACTCAGGGAGGCGATCATAGAGCAGTATCGAACTGAACGGGAGGTGAATAACGAGTGAATGCTTATGAGAGATTTATTATCGCAATCGGAGTCATTATTCTGGCTGTTATTGTATTTGGCTGGATAGGCACAAAGATAGAATCCTGGGAGTTAAAACAGTCGCACAAGAAAGAGCGTAAAGAATGGGAATTTTACGAGCAATTAAGGCAAGTTGAAAAACAAAAGTTGCATAGGCACATAAAACAGGCAACAAAAGTCGAATAAAAAATCCGCCAATAGCGGCGGGAACAAAAGAAGCGGAGGAACGCAATGGACGAGAACAGAGAATATCGAACAAATCTAGGGATGATGAAGCCGACAGACCCACGATGGAACCAAGTGACTACGCTGGATTGCAGTAACAACCAGATAAAGGCGCTGGATAAGTTACCAGCCACGTTGACTACGCTGGATTGTAGTTACAACCAGATAAAGGCGCTGGATAAGTTACCAGCCACGTTGACTACGCTGGATTGCAGTAACAACCAGATAAAGACGCTGGATAAGTTACCAGCCACGTT
>JBBACM010000181.1:0-2677 GCA_041657045.1 Minisyncoccota bacterium | reverse complement strand
ATAACGGATATATAGTTTTTAACCGTGGGAATATTAAGATAACTTTAACAGATTAACCCATGCCAGACAAATACGTATATGAAGGCTCAACAGGCGGTTATCCCTACTCACTGGACGAGGGCGAAGCCGAATATTACGAATTTGTTTGCTCACATCATGATTGCTCAATTTGTGGTGATAAAAATGTAAGCGAAGAAATGATGTATAAAACCTCAATGGGGTGGATGCACACGGATTGTTATGATGAAATAGTAATTAATGCAGCCGAGGACGGCAGCGAAATACCTGAACTGTTATGAAAAAAGAAGATTTAATGACCTTGCAGCCTTTTTATTTACAGGCTGGATTTGATAAGGGAAAGTTTGAGAAAGAAATCAGCTTTGCCTGGCAGTCTTACAACCAGAATAAGTTACTTCAAAAATGCACCCCCGAAAGCATTTACGCATCTGTTTATAATGTTGCTCTGACTTCCCTTTCCTTAAACCCTATTCTTAAACACGCCGTTTTACTTCCCCGTTGGAACAATAAACTTCAATGGACTGACAGGGACGGCAATAAAAAAGAAGGCGGTTATGAATGCAGCCTTGAGCCTCAATATCCGGGTTTAATTCATTTAGCGATTAAATCAGGAACGGTTAAAGCCATATTTGCTAACCTGGTTTATGAAGGTGATGACCTGGATATGGATTATGCTTTGCCTAAAAAGGTCATTAAACACGTTCCTTACATCGTTACAGGTAAAGACAAAGGAAACATCAAAGCCGTTTATTCAATCGCTATCCTGACCGATGGAACGGAGTTAGGCGAAGTTATGAGCTGGAAAGAAGTAACCGATATTCGTGACCGCTCTGAAAGTTGGAAGGCTTATGTAGCTAAAAAGATAAGTTCCTGCATTTGGCTGAATGATGAAGGCGAAATGACCCGTAAAACCATTATCAAAAGACACTTAAAGTATTTATCTAAAGATAAGGCCGAAGACAAAGAGCAATTAATGAAGGCCATTGAACTGGATAATGAAGTACATGGGTTCCGGCCTTTGGTTTCAACCGATCAGATAGAGTATTTAACCCAGTTGATTGAGGAAGAATTGAGAGTTGACGACCAAACATTGACAGGATTAAGAGTAAGATTAAACAACCTGAATTTCAGGGACGAGGCCAATGACTTTATAGATCACATCTTACTGAATTACGCCCAGCCCGATCAGAATTTAGGGCAACGGGAAATTCAAAAGCAAGTGGAAAGTAAAACAAATCAAATAAATTCATAACATGGAAAATTTAGCATTAGTAAAAGAAAACGAACTGGAAGTGATTGTAAAAAATTCCGGTCTTGAAATCGCAGAAGGCGAACAAATTAAACAATCTTACCAACCTTTCCTGCTTCAGTTGGCAGTCATTCAGGAACAATCTGAAAAAATCAATTTTGCAAACCCGGCTGAAATTGACGAAACCATTGCACGGGAATTGAGGTTAAAAACCGTCAAAATCCGCACGGGTGCAAGCGACCTGAAAGACAGTCGCAAACGCATTTATCTGCTTCGTGGCAACTTGGAACAGGCTGCTTTTAATCTTATCTCAGCTACCTGTAAACTGGCTGAAGATGCTTTTATTCAGGTAGAGAAAGCCCGTGAAATTGCCGAAAGCAAACGTAAGGCAGGATTAAGAGCCGAAAGACAGGCGGAACTTGAAAAATATGGATGGACTGGCAGCGGGATTGACCTGGGAGTTTTTGAGGAAAAGAATTACAACCTGCTTTTGTCCAGTGTCAAAAAAGAATATGAAGACAGGATAGCAGCCGAAAAGAAAGCAGAAGATGAAAGGATCGCTAAAGAGAAAGCAGAACGGGAAGAAAGGGAAAAGATGAAAGCTGATAACGAAAGGCTGCAAAAGGAAGCCGAAGCCAGGGAGAAAGCAATGGCAGAAGAACGCCGGATTCAGGCCGCAAAGCTGGCAGAAGAACAGGCTAAAGCCACAAAGGAAGCCGAAGCCAGGGAGAAAATTGAAAAGGAATTGCAGGCTAAAAAGGATGCTGAGAGACAGGCGCAATTAGATGCTGAAATAAAGGCTGCAAAAGAATTGGAGGCTAAACAGGAAGCTGAAAAGAAGGCCGCCGCCGCACCGGATAAAGATAGGTTATTAGCATTCATTTCCGGTTTATCCATGCCTGCAATGTTACTGCAAACGGCATACGGGCAAATTACCGAAAAGGTGATCCGGGAAAAGTTTGAAGGCTTCAAAGAATGGGCTGTAAAGGAAATCAACAAATCTCAAAACTCTTTAAATCTGTAATATGATAACCTTAAAAATTGATGTCACAAAAATAGACAAGTCCCGGCTATTTGTAGGAAAACAGGGAACGTATTTAGACCTGGTTTTAATCGAAAGCCCAAACGATAAGTACGGCAACGATTATTTCGTGAAACAATCCATATCAAAAGAAGATGCGGACAACGGGGTAAAACTGCCAATTTTAGGCAACGGTAAACTCATCGGTAAAAAGCAAGCTGAACCGCCCTCCCCCTCAGTTGATTACGCTGAAAATTCCATGCTGAATAAGGAGCAAATCCAGGACGACACACCAACGGATGACGGAGGATTGCCCTTCATTATCACGATCTTTTTGGCAGTTGGAACATTATTACCGATGCTATTCTAATGGCAAAAGTCTATTTATA
>JBBACM010000180.1:0-2687 GCA_041657045.1 Minisyncoccota bacterium | reverse complement strand
CACCAACATTAAAGGCATTATGTGAAAGCTGTGGTGAAAGTGGATGTGGTGAATTCTGTGAGAGTCATCAAGATAATTATTGTAAAGGCGGCCCTGTTCAAAAATCTTTTCAGAGACTTTCGGAATATGAAGATAGCGGATTATATCCTGAACAGGTTAAGAATTTGAGCAATTTACGGCCGGAAGTAATAGTATTTGCTAAAGAAATGGAAAAAAAGTTAAAGGAAAATGAACATAAGGGTGGATGGAAAGAATGTACCACTAATTATTTGGTTGACAAACTCTTTGAAGAATTACACGAATTCCATAGGGCTGTTTTCCGATATGATAAAACTCTTATATTGTTCGAAGGTGCTGATGTTGCAAATATAGTCATGATGCTGACAGATATTCATAAAACTTTGATAACAGGATGTGACTCTGAATGAAAGCAATTACAGTAATTCAGCCTTGGACTTCACTTATAGCTCTCGGCGAAAAGAAAATTGAAACGAGGTCTTGGAAAACAAATTATCGCGGACCTTTGGCAATACATGCGAGTAAAACCATTCCGACATATGCAAAAGAAATTTGCAAAGGTTTTCCTTTTTGGCAAGTCCTTATTGAAAAATATGCGGATAAAAACCTTAAAGTAAAGACATATGCATTTGGACACCCACAAGAAATAGAATTCACGAAAGGGATGATAATTGCAACTTGCAATCTGGTTGATTGCTGTAAAATCAGATGCATTCGTCCTGTAAAACGAGACGGAGAGGTAATTATGACAGCCTTTATTGAGTCAAAAAACAGCCTAATAGAGGTAAGTGGAAATGAATTATCGTTTGGTGATTATACTACAGGAAGATACGCTTGGATTTTAGAAGATGTAAAAATATTAGATAATCCAATACCGGCCAAAGGTCAGCAAGGTTTCTGGAATTTTGACTTACCTGGAGGTGATTAATGTGATTTCCGGAATAAATTACAGGGGTGGATGGAAGATAATACCTGGCCAAGACAGAACACATGGGCCAGTTACAACAACAAAGTTGACACCTGAGGAGCTTGAAAGGTACAACAGGGTACAACCAAATGGACTTAAAAAGCCGGTAAGATTAGAGTCTGGCGATAAAATAAGGGATCGAAATAAAAAGGAGGATACGGATATGAAAATGTTACCAATAACGACAGAGCAACTATTAGAAGAATGCAAGGAACATGGCACTAACGTAAAGGCGTGGGGCGTAATTGCACAAAAATATAACCTGAAAAATACCCAAGTACGGGATATGATAAGGTTTTGGAAGATAAAAGAAAAGCTAGCGCAGGAAAATACAACTGATAGTTGTGAGACTAAAGAAAATACAACGGTTGATTATAAAGAGCCTGAGAAAACCGACGAATATGCAATTGATATATGCCCGCTTGAAAATTTTGGCGCATGTACTGGTGCAATTTGCATTGAACCTAATAGAAAATGTAAGGCAAAACCAATAGGAATTACCATGGAGACACCTGAAAAGGCGGAAAGGCTGAAACGACCTATTATCAGATAAACCTTGACGTTTTAATTGAGGACCTAAAGGAAATAAAAGAAATTGTCGGTTAAATCTCCAAACGCTTGGAGATTTAAAATGGGGGGGGATGCAGATTGAAAACGATGAAAGAAATGTCTCGAGAATATTATACGTCGTTGAAACTGCTAAATAAGCGGATTAGTGAGTTGCAGAAAGAAAAAAGCGAAATAGAATTAAATAGAGCTAGGTTGAACGCTTCAGCTAATGCAGCTCATAGGGAGAAGAATAAGGATAGATATAATAAAATAGCCATCCAAATACTTGTATGTGATAGTAACTTGGCTATAAATAAAGACAGACTCAAGCCATTAGTCAATATGAAATTCGATCTGGTCGATGTTGCCCGAGAAGTCTATCACTATTATGATTTGTTTTGGTATAGGAGTCCAGATTATAGCATGAATAAACGCAAGGGCCAAAGATTTATATACAGCGAGCCTAGATATAAAGAAAAGGATGAGATATTACCTGAACTACAGAGGTAAAGCAAATCATGATAGGTAATATTGTGAATATTTCGGAAACATCAGTTAAGTATTATATAAATCCTAAATACAAAGAATGCCAAAAAGAATACCGCCAAAAAATTGCCGTAAAAGATAAATCGCCAAAATTACGCCTGACCCCGGGAGGTTAATATGCAGAAACATTATGAGAGTCATGAAAATACATATAGCGATCCTTTCGGCACTCATTCTTCTAATAATGATGAGCAGCGTAAAAAGATGAAACAAATCGTTAAGGCCATAATCGAAACACAGTTGACTGATAGGCAGAAAGAAATAATGATATTGCATTATGCTGATGGCATGACGATGTCTGAAATCGGTCAATTACTTGGTATTAGCAAGATGAGTGTTAGCAGAAGAGTAAGGGCAGCTACAAAAAGAATTAATAAAATTAAAAAAATATTTAAAAGTGTAACCCTTTAATGGGTTACAAAACCTCTGATTTATACCTTATATATGAGATGTACTATTTGTAGAAATAGAATTACTAAAACTAATTTGCAAATTAGAAATAGTAAAACCAGAAATAGTAAATCTATTTCAGAAATTAGAAATAGTAAATCGAAAGAGTGATTGATATGACAACAAGACCTAAACGACCATGCAGCTATCCAGGGTG
>JBBACM010000179.1:0-2714 GCA_041657045.1 Minisyncoccota bacterium | reverse complement strand
AAAAGCGGGGCCGCCTCAGCAATGGGGCGGCCCTGTGCACTTCAGAGCCTGGGGAGGCTACCAAGCATGGCTACGTTAGCGGCATTCACATTGTTCGCCGGAGTTGCGGGCATTGCGCTCGCGGTGGTATCCGTCGCCGCAGTCGATGACATCAAGCGCACGGGACTGTCCAGTCAAGTCCTTGCAGGCATCGCCTGGGCATTCTCTGCCTTGCTGCTCTTGGCGGCGGCAATGACGTTCGTCAAGCTCTTCGTGGGCGTCATGATGGCGAGTGTTGCCCTGTGAAACTCGGCTTCGTGACCAGCAACCCGGCATTCAGCAAGCCACTATTGGACGAGTTCGACAATCGCTGCAAAGAGGTCCTCGTCTACCAGCACACCGACAATGCCATGCAGAATGCCTACCAACTTGGGCAATTGCGGGCGCAGGCGGACCGTGTCTTCGTGGACTGGGTCCAGCCGCCACTAGAGACGGTGCTCTCGGAGTTTGAGTGCCCGGTCTTCGTCCGCGCGCACCGTATCGAGATGTACTCCAATCAGTACCTCGCATCGCTCCCGTGGCAGAAAGTCGCCTGCCTGTTCTTCATCGCCCAGCACGTGCAGGACCGCTTCCTGACGAAGTTGCCCACGCCGCCGCAGAGGGTGGAGAACGTGGGGCACGTGGGCATTGACCTGGACTTCTGGACGCCGGGCGACGCGCGCACATTCGAGCCGCCCTACCGCATCGTGCTTGCGGGCAATATCACACCCAAGAAGCGCCAATACACCGCCGTCCAACTCGTTGCCGACCTGCCAGACACGTTTCGCCTGGAGCTCTATGGTAGCCGCCACCACGAGGGTTATGGGCTCTCTGAGTACCACGAGAACATCAGCGACATCATCCACGAACTGAGCCTCGAAGACCGCATGGCATCCGAGGGCAGCCTGCCGCAAGACCAACTGCGGGAGAAGCTGCAAAGGGCGCACTTCATCCTCTGCCCGAGCAACGAGGAAGGCTGCGCAACCGTGGTCGCCGAGGGCATGGCCTGTGGCTGTGTGCCTCTCGTGAACGCCTGGCGGGGCGCGCGTGACGTGTACCCGGCAGAATGGGTCTGGCGCACGCCACTTGAGTTCTACCGTCTGTGCAAGGGCTGGGCCGACGCCGAGCCGCTATTCAAGGCCACGCTCAGTTCGGCGATGCGCGAGTACGTCACCAGGTATGACGCCAAGGCCATTGCACGGCGCGTCGCAGACATCGTCCTCGGGCCGGTGGACGCACAATCCGTGGGCGAGTGGTATAGCGAGAACATGCTGGAGCACATGATCGAGCAATATGGCAATGCCCGGCAAGAGAGCGCACTCAATGCCGTCCTGGAGTTCATGCCCGAGCAAGACGGCGCGGTGCTCGACGTAGGCTGTGGCACGGGCTACATCACGCACGAGCTTGCCAAGCGCGGCCACCGTGCTATCGGCCAAGACGTAGCGCGTGGGCAATTGGAGTGGGCGCGCGAGAACGGTCCTGGTGAGTTCATCGAGGGCGATGCAGTCGGCGCTTTGGCGTCAGGCCCGTTTGACGTGGTCGCGTTCATCGACAGCCTGGAGCACATCCGCGCCGAGAAGCATAGCTCTGTGATGGTACGAGCGATACACGCATTGAAGCCCGGCGGCCACGTCGTCATTCGCGTACCGCATGGCGACCAAGACAAGCAGATAGTGGAGGTCACCGTCTACCCGAAGCACCTGCGGCAGAGGTTGGTCAGCGGGGGCATGGAGATACTGCGGTACGACGAGGTTGACGGGACGAACTTCGAGATCGTAGCGCGCAAGGGGGCGGCGTGATGAGCGATCCCAATGTTGACGGGTACCTGGCGTGGGAGAAGGCGGCAGTCGCTGCGCTCAAAGGCAAGCGTCTGTTGTGCACGGTGCCTGCCGCGTATACCTGCCTCGCGTTCGAAAGACGCGCAATCCTACAGATAGGAGGTGACTACGCATATTGCATGGCCGACGGTGCCTGCTGGATGTGGACACGCGACAATGGCTATGAGCAGTTCGATGTGGCCGCGCCCACGGGTTTCGACGAGGTGATACCGAAGGACGTGCGGGACCTGTGGCTGGGCAAGGACGAGCAGCAGAAGCAGTAGATGATGAAGAGCCTGGGGAGGCTAAGATGGCAAAGTCGCTCTTTTGGGAGCCTGATGGTCCGCGCTACATCTTTGACGGCAACTGCTCAGTAGCCGTCGAAGACGGCCGCTTCTGCATCTACGGATCGGGCGGCTGGACGGACGTGACGGTGTTCGAGCGCAAGGAGGCGGCGCAACTCCTGCGCATCCTGAAGCGTTTCGTCGCCAAGCAAAACATCGAACCAACGACAAACGACACCGACGTGACCATACTGAAGCGATAGACCTAGCCTGGGGAGGCGTGAAGATGTTCAGCATAGAGGTCGCCGCTGTTGTCTGGGTCATAGTTGGGCCTGTGCTTGGGTACTTCGCGGGAATGGCGGTTGGGCGCATTGGGAGAGAGCCTGCGAGGCCGCGCAGCGACCCACAAGATACCATCGTGTTGCCGGCGCCCAAGCACGTTCCGGCGCCGCCCGACAGACCATTCGCCATGCCGCCGCGCAGGTCGATGGTGCTACCTGGTCCAGCAGGGCCGATAGCGATGCAGATGGACGATGAACAGCCTGGGGAGGCTACAAGATGACGACGAGAGGGTCTGACGCAGCCGAGCCGAGAG
>JBBACM010000178.1:0-2744 GCA_041657045.1 Minisyncoccota bacterium | reverse complement strand
AATGAGAGCCAGCCGGCGACCTTGCGAACGCATCTCTCGACGCATACCGTCGACGACCGACTCCACCCGCTCAACCCGCCCGACTAGCGAGCAAACGGCGACAGGCTCCGACCCTCGAACGGACAGAGCTCCGGAGCAGTCGTCAGAGCTACTTGATGCCATGACAGTCAACCATGGCGGATAGTCTCGCCAGAGGGGCCGCGCACTTCTCACACGGAACAGTCCCCAAAGTCTGAACGGCACGGCAGACTTCAGGAAGCGCCGCATCCGCCGATTCCACCGCGGACCTTACAGAGCCGAGCTCCGAAGGGCAACCGTCGCCACAGTAGTCGGACGCTATGTCCAACGTAGCCCGAGCAATGGCGAGAGCAGCCGGGACAGTAACTCGAGAGGCGTCGAATACCGGACACATACCCGAAGAGGCTGGGGAGCAGGAACAGAGGAAGGCCACCACCACAATCGAGCCAGGCCACACCCGACGGACGCGGTCCGTTTCTTCGTCCCCCTTACGGTACCACGAACGACGCTTGACCCACTCCGCCAACAGGGGAGGCGAGAACCCGAACACGTCCAGCAACTCGAACGCGGCAGCAAGAGCGGGAACCTTAGCCCCCCACAACCCTCGACTAGCCCAAAGCTTCGCCACAAGAGTAAGAACGCCGCTAGCAGCTAAGAAGGCCAAGATGCTGAACCAGTCAACCGACTGCCAGAGAATGACGATATCGGACCAGAGCGGAGTAACGAGAGTGAGCATTGATGCCATGGGACAAGCCTCCTTAGAAGAGCGAAAACGTTGGACTGACTATGATACCAATTCTTCTTCGCCGTCAACGACGAGAACGAGGCTTGCCGCCGAGCTTGCGTAGGCTTGCAAGACTTCGCCCGCATTCATGACGAACGGCGCAAACGAGTCAAAGCAGTCTTCGGCCAGGGATTGCTGAGCCGCGAAGATGCGAGTTCCAGCCGCATCCGCTCCGATTGACATGGTGAAGCTAAGATCACCAGCCGTCGGGTTCACAATGTGGATATTGCGAATGACCGCAACTCGACCAGCTGGAACAGTGTAGACAGTCGCGGCAGCTGCCGCCAACTGAGCCGGACCATAGAGACGCTTTGCAATTGCCATTGGAAACCTCTTCTAGAAACCTCTTCGCCGGAACACTAGCGCCGAGCTAGCGACTTGGATCGCATTGATGTCGTTGTTGTTGACCGATTGATTCTTGAACGACCACCCAAAGAACGTGAAGGGGGCAGGCTCAAGCCGTGGGTTGAAATTATGCTTTGCAAAGTAGATCAGAGACGTTCGACCACTCGCCGTGTTGTTGATTCCGATATTCGCGGCCCCAGATATGCACGGCAAATCAATCGTCCCGATCAACGAATTCGAAGCAATGTTGACTTGCCAGAATTCTACTTGCAGCTCTGGAGCAGCCCCGACAGTAGCTTGCGCGACAGCAGCCCCAGCACAAACCACTTTGATGTCTACCAGCCGCCAGCGATCCATCATCAGATAAGGGTCAACGGCTGCCGTTCCAAAATACTCGGTCGGCAACTGGAGTTCCGGATCATTCGTCGCACCCGGGTGACGACTGAACGGCGCAGTCGTGTTGGAGAAGTTAGCCATGGTCGAACCGTACAGAACCATGGTTTGCGGAGTCTTACAGGTCACCGCATAGCAACACAACGGCGAGAACCGACGAGCGAACGGCGACCACCCGAGCGGACCAGCCAAGCCACGCCCGGCAGGACCAGCCGGCCCGGTGTCGCCGGTGTCGCCGGTGTCGCCGGTGTCGCCGGTATCGCCGGTATCGCCGGTATCGCCGGTATCGCCGGTATCGCCAGTGTCGCCGGCGACGCCAGGAAGTCCCCTCGTTCCTCGCAAGACATCAGCAAGCCATCGACACTCAGCCATGGTCGGATCCTAATAGTAAAGGGACAACACACCGTCGACAGTCAAGCGAGCAAAAGCAGCGAGTGACGGACGGTCCTGCGCTCCGTCGAGAGGATCGGAGAGCACAAGGCCAGCCCGGTCCAAAAATTCGAACCTAGCGGGGTCGAAGACCCCGACACCCCGCACCCAGGCAGGAAGAGCAAAGACAGCTCCGGCCACACCCTGATACGACTTGGTTGCGAAGTTACGATCCGACCTGTCCTGGATAGGATACGACCGAGCGGATATCGTCGTCTCGACAGTCACGGAGCGCAGAGGCCGGACGAGAATCGAGGTGCAGCCGGGGACGACAAGAGAGCAGGGAAGGTCAATCGGGCCCAAGATTCCGCCGTAATCCACGAGCGAGATCATCGCCTCGAAAGCATCAGGGGAAGGCTGCCCGCTCTCGACCGATCCAATACGAATCAACTCAAGAGGGAAGCTCTCGGTCGAGTCTCGACTTCTGTCGAGACCGACCCAAAGCTCCTTCTGAACATCCTCCCCGACCGTCCAGCTCGCGACATGTCGGAGAGGGTCTCGGAGATTCTTTGCCACGGTTAGGCCTTCTTCCTCGCCCGTGCAGCCTTTGCCCGACCGGCAGCCATACGAGCCAGAAAATCCTTCTTCGAGAGATTCCGGCTAGCCACCTTCTTCGCCGGAGCCCGTCGCTTCGCCGGAGCCCGTCGCTTCGCCGGAGCCCGTCGCTTCGCCGGAGCCCGTCGCTTCGCCGGAGCCCGTCGCTTCGCCGGAGCCCGTCGCTTCGCCGGAGCCCGTCGCTTCGCCGGAGCCCGTCGCTTCGCCGGAGCCCGTCGCT
>JBBACM010000177.1:0-2758 GCA_041657045.1 Minisyncoccota bacterium | reverse complement strand
CCAGAGTGTAAAGTAAATTCTCTGTTCTGGAATTACATTACCGAGAGTGAGATGCCGGAAGATATTGAAACATCGGACGATTTGGTGTTTGAAATGTTGAGACTGATGAACGAGATTGAAAAGAAAGTTGAAAATAAAGGAGATGAGTAAATGGCAGAATTGAATTTCGATTCTAACGATGTGGACCCAGTGGGAAGTTTCGATCCCATTCCACTCGGCGAATATGTTGCCGTAATTTCGGCGTCAGAAATGAAGATGACAAAGAGCGGGAAGGGGCAGTATTTGCAACTGACTTATGATATCATAGACGGTGAGTTTAAAGGACGAAAAGTGTTCGAGCGCTTAAATCTTGTTAACGAAAATGAACAGGCACAGGAGATTGCACAGCGTACACTTTCCGCCATTTGCCGTTGTGTGGGTGTTCTCCATCCAAAAAACAGCGAGGAACTTCACGACAAGCCAATGGTCATTAAGGTTGGTATTCGCCCTGCAAGCGGAGAGTATCAGGCAAGTAATGTCGTGAAAGGATATTCTCGCACCGATGGGAAAGATCTTAAAGAAGTGACAGAAGCGACACCGGTGGCGAAGGCGGTGGCCACTGGGGAAAAGAAGCTTAAGCCGTGGCAGAAGAAATAATTTTTTAACGTTGCACATCCTCTTAACTAATAACAACAACTTTTTTATACTTATAACACAATAAGTATTATTATGATAATAACGCAGAAACATTGTTTGCGATGTAACCACGATTGGTATCCACGCAGTGAGAAAGAACCTATTGCTTGTCCAAATTGCCACTCTACCTCTTGGAACAAAGAACGGAAGGTGAAGAGGGAATGAACGGGACGAAGATTTGTAGTACGTGCAAAGTGGAAAAGAACGTTTCTGAATTTAATAAATCAAAACGAGACAAAAGTGGGTTTTCTTCACAATGTAAAAAATGTATAAGGGGGGCGTATTATAGGAACCACCCGGAAGTAAAGCGACGAAAGATTAATTGTTGTGCCCCGGGCTTCAAAGTTTGTACAAAGTGCGGCTGTGAAAAGGAAATACATGATTTTCACAATGATAAAAATAGAAAAGATGGGAAATCCCCGTGGTGTAAAGAATGTGTTATTAAAGCTTCCAGAGAATGGCTTTTGAAAAATCCTTCGCACCCACGGGAATATTATGAACGCAATCAAGATCATTTAAAAGAATATTCTAAAACGTATAACGAGGACAACAAAGCATCGGTGGCGGAATGCAAGCGCAATTATTCTATTTTAAATTGGGATCGCATTCAAGAGAGAATGAAAATCTATAGGTTGGAAAACGACGAGTCGATTAAAGCACAGCGCCATTTATATAATACCGAGCATAGCGAAGAAAATACTATAAGACAAAGGAATTATTACAACACTCCCCAAGGTAGGTCTATAATGATATGTATAAATCAAAGAAGGAGATCGAGAAATAGGAAATCCAAATGTACACTCACCTTGAAGCAATGGGATAGAATTTTGAAGATGCAAAACAACCGTTGCGCAGAATGTGGAAGAGAATTTGATGAGAAGTTGAAACCTACACGAGATCATATTATTCCGCTTTCATTGGGAGGAGATTTTACGTTTGGGAACGTTCAGGCGTTGTGCAAAATTTGTAATAGTAGAAAATATAATAAAGTTGATTTTTTAATTGCTATTGACAGATTGTTGATGGGGGATTAATATGGTCGAATTGCCACAATCGGAATTGCCCACGGTGTCAGCAATCTATAAAAATTATAGTGATAACAAATCTGAATGGAGAAGAGAACACCTCGGTGCCTCACTTATTGGAAAAGAATGCGAGAGGTCATTATTTTATACCCTGCGTTGGTGTAACGACCCTCGTCACCCGCCAAGAATTTTGAGGCTCTTTGAAACTGGATTTAGAGAAGAGGCGCGACTCATAAAAAATCTTCGGTCTATTGGAATTTGTATATATGACTTGGACCCCGATTCCGGCAAACAAAATTATTATAGTTCTTTCGGGGGACACTATGCGGGGAGTTTGGATGGTATAGCAGTTAACTTTCCGGAGGCGCCAAAGACTTGGCACGTTGTGGAATTCAAGTCTTCGAGCACAAAAGAATTTAATAAACTTCGGAAAGATGGGATTCAAAAAAGCAAACCACTTCACTATGCACAAGTTCAGCAATATATGAATTGGTCCGGATTAGACAGGGCGTTTTATTTTGTCGTTTGTAAAGAGAACGATTCTATATACGCAGAAAGGATTTATTACGATCCGCTTTTCGCAGAACATCTTATGGAAAAGGCGAAGAGGATAATTTTCTCTGACACCCCACCCGAAAGAATCACTTCAAGCGCGGGAAACTTCCAGTGCCGTTTCTGTGAACACAATGGAGTATGCTGGGAGAAGGAACTTCCGGAAGTGAACTGTCGTACCTGCGCCTTCGTAACCCCAGAACAAAACGGAACCTGGACATGTGGGCGGACCGGGAAAGTAATAGAACCTATTAACCAGCGTCGGATACAAGATTGTCATATTTTTATTCCGGAATTAGTTCCGCTAAAAGTTGTTGACAGCGACCCGGAAGCAGGGACAATAACATATGAGGGGGGAATCGTGAATGGTCCTTGTCATGTGTTGAGTAAGGATCTTGCGAGAGTGTTGCGAGAACGTGGGAATAATTCGGATATGTACGAGACTCATATGGAATGTTCTAGTTATGATACTAGTAAACCGGATATGGCAGGGGTTGCGTATGGGG
>JBBACM010000176.1:0-2761 GCA_041657045.1 Minisyncoccota bacterium | reverse complement strand
CAGCCCGCGAGCCACGTTTTTTTCTCGAATCCGCCCAGACGAAGGAGTAGTAAAATATGGCAAGGTTATCAGGACCGATGTTTTCTCTGGACGCATCGGGCAAATTCGGCGGCTCGGTGGTTTTTGCCAAGTGGAAGGGCCGTAACTACGCTCGGCAGCTCGTAGTGCCGATGAATCCGAAATCGGCCAAGCAGTCGGGCGTTCGCGGCATGATGCAGTTTCTCGCTCAGGCGTGGGCCGCCCTTGGTGCTGGCACCAAGGACGACTACGACGACTTGGCGACTGCAAAAGCGATAAGCGCCTACAACGCTTATATTGGCGAGAACCTCGCCCGTTGGCAGTTGAGCAAAGCCCCGTCGCAAGCGTATCCGGCTGCCGAGGCGTCGGGCGCCTGTGTGATCACCTCTGCACCGCTGACCGGCCATGCCGGTTATGCGTCGGCCGTGGTGACTCCGGCCGCGAACGCCAATATCTGGGGCGTGATCGTCTACAGAGATACAGCAGAGATCACGACTCCATCGTGGGCAAACGCGGTGGCAGTTATTCCGCGCAGCAGCGTAGATGCGTTCACGTTCACGGATTCGCCTCTGGAAGCCGGAACGTATCACTACCGATTCGCTCAGTTCAACGTCGACGGCGTGCTTGGCACGGTCCTGGCCGACGCCGACGTTGTGGTGACCTGATGCGAATCCTTATTCCAGCCGGCCGGTTCACCTCATGGCCGGCCGGCTGGAGGATTTTTTTTCATGGCTCTGATTACGCAACCTACAAACGTACCTTCGGAATGGTTCGAGCTCGCACGTGAGTCTTTTTACTACAGCATCACGAAGGGCAGACACACGGCCGCTCGGCAACCGATCGGCAAAAACCTTGTGCACGACTTGCCGGCTAAACGCTCCAGGAGCGTTTACAGCAAGTGGAACAGTAAGAGGTATAAAAGGTCAAACTAGTCCATCGGAACGCAAGAGGCTTGATTCTGATGCGTCGTTTTTTCATCACACCAGCTCCTACAGGAGGAAACGTCATGGATCGTTCAACCTTAGCTGTGCAACTTCGCCAATCTGCCACCGAGGTAATCGGCGAGGAAGCCGCGGGCAAAATTGACTGGGCCAAGTGGCTTAACCTGCTTATGCAGATTTTGCCTCTCATTCTGCCGTTGTTCTCAAAGGATAAAGAGGTCAAGTAACAGCGGTCGGTCATCCCTCCGCGAACCGGTCGAGACGGCCTGGCGGGCGTCTCGGCCGGTCGTTTGCTTTTTTTTTCCAAGGAGTTTAATCATGGCGATCGTCACAGGACCGCTTCACTCTATTCAAGCGTCTGGTCAGTTTGGCAAGACAATGATTTTCGAGCGTTGGAAGGGACGCAGCTACGCGAAGGTCTACAAAGTGCCGACTGTTCGCCGCACTGATTCACAGCGTGCCGTCAGAGCGATCATGAAGTGGCTTACGTGGGCCTGGACTGTTGCCAATGACGAGCAAAAAGAGACGTGGAATCAGTTGGCTCTTGAAGCGAACGTTTCTCCAATCGCCGCTTATCTCAAGTACAATTTCAACCTCTGGTGGACCGGCTGGTATTCCACGCTTGCCTATCCAGAGGAAAGAGCCGAGTTTTACGGAGTGCTTCTTAATTACGGTGCTTCCGGCGGCATTGGCTCAATAATGCTCGAAGGGATGTGGGACATGGCAGCGGAAGGTTTCGGCGTTGTGTTCTACCAGGGTGTGCCTTTTCAAAAGCGAATTGTCGCAATCATGCAACCGGGCATCCATCCATCGTCCAATTTTCAATTGGTTGAACACATGGAACCCGGCACTTACACAATCAGCGGTCAGTGCTTTTCGATTGATGGCGCGTGCGGAGACGTGTTCTTGGTCAACGACAACGTTGTCGTGACCTGATCTTTCAACCTTTAACCCAAGAGAGTGAGATGAAGAATAATGAACCGCTACCTACTCAAACTTGTCTGCCTCTCGATGATTTTTGCAACAAGCTTAACCGCCGCATTCGCGGCCGTCGAGGCAAGCCCGGCCGCGGGCGTGCAGTTCCAACTGCCGTTGTCGGACGGGACGACTGCGACAACCGTATTCTTGCCGACCAGCGACGGGCAAGGCTGGCTGGTCTACGCGAGCTCGAAGGGGAGCCTTTCTTTGTGGCAGATGACGAGGGGGACTACGCCAATCCCGCCATCTCCGGACCCCGTCCCACCGCCGACTCCTGAAAAGCTTGTGATTGCGATCGTAGAGGATCCTGGCAAGACTACGCAGGCCCAAAGAGACGTTCTCTCCGATCCGTCGTGGCGAGAGAAAGTCTCGAAGCTTCACACGTTCAAGGGAATTATCCCTAACGACGTGAAGGAGATCAAAACGGGTCTGCCTCCGGCCGACCTAAAGCCCTTTCTCGATCGTGCGTCGACGCACGCCCTTCCGTGGGTCATCATGTTCGATCCATCTGGAAACGTCAAATGGGAAGGCAAGCTTCCCGCTACGGCAGATGAACTGTTTCAACTAATCCCCGTGCCAAAGGAGAAAAAAATTGACTCGAAGAATCATAACGAGAAACGACTGGGTAGCCCTAAGAAAATACGCAACCTATCGATCCTCTCACAAAGGTCCGATGGGTTACGAGGGCTGCCAGCCTCGTTTGCCTTATGGAGGTATGCCGAGGAATGTCCTGCCTTGGCCGGCGGAGTGGACGATTCCGGCTCGTGCGGACTGGCCTGCAATGATCAAGGAGCGTCAGGGCAAGATGCTTGCATCGTTGACAC
>JBBACM010000175.1:0-2761 GCA_041657045.1 Minisyncoccota bacterium | reverse complement strand
TAAAAAACTTTCAAAAAAGATCAATCACTCAAAAATTTGAGCTATAAGAGACTTGCAAGAAAAAAGAGGGGATGAAGATACTATACAGGGTTTTTAATGGCTGAAGTGGTCCCGGGCATTATCTCAGATCCTTTCCATGTTCTATAGCATTCCGGATTATTGCACCGGTACCTTTGGTATTCGTGTCCCCGGGTTTCCCCGGGTTTCCTTGGATTCTTAATCTTTCCAGCATTGACAAATGATTCTGAATTACAGTATGGACATTGCATGGCGATCACTCTTCAACGGGCTCATAGTCCGTCAATACAGACAAGAATTGTTCCTTTGTAATCTTTGGTACGATCATGTCATCAATGCCAATATAGCAGGATCCACCGGCTTCAATCATAAAGACCGGATTACCTTTACCGTCAATATCTAAGATCAGCTCTTTTAATTTTTCTTCATTGTAATCATGTACGGTTATCCCGTACTTCTTTGATAGTGCGCTGCAGGTATCCGATACACCATAGTCTTTTAGTGCTTCATAAAATGCTTCATACTCCATATTAGACATGTCTTCATCATCGATACATGGGTAATCGTTGAGACTGTTTAAACAGTCTATAATTGCCCGGGCACTTTCTTCATTATCCAGGTTAAGTAGTCCCTTTAACGCGATCAAAACTCCGGCTGATCCATACCCCCCGGTTATCTCAAAAACATAGTCCAATAATCCATGCTCTTCAAGGAATAGTTTCCTATTTGACCGTTCGACCATACATGAATTATCGTAGTCGCCATATTCCATGAACTTCGAGATAATGAAGAGCTCATCAATTGGCGTATTGTCGATGGTGGATTTTAAACCAATGCGTTCAATGTCATCATAATAAACATGAGATGATGCCGGATAAATCAAATCCTCATAGATATATTCCGGGTATCCTTTTACTTGCCTGTGTTCTGAATAGGTACATAAATCAATGTTACCGATTTTTTCAATATCTAACATGGTGATCATTTATTCCACCTCCTGGGCATTATCCAATGATTCCAGTATTTCCACTTCAGAAAATCCCATTTTGAGAAGCTCTGATTTATTCAATCTTTTCAGATCTGCGATAATTTCGTTTATGTAATCATCACCGCTATCCGATTCAACCCCGGATAAAGTGTTAAAGATCTTATCGGACATCCCGGTATCTGTAGTAATTTCCGTTTCTACAATGACCGTGATATAGGACCAGTCTCCATTATTCAGATCTTCGAGCCTTTCACAATCCTGTTTGGCGTATGCATATGACGCGTTTTTTAAACTGCCGTACTTCTTGATCGTTTCCGATTTGGATTTTCGTGATACATGAGACCAGTCTTTTTTATCGAATGGTATATGGTTACCGGGTTTAATCCCGTTATACTCTCTTGAGTATGTTGAATACTCCGGTTCACCTTTCCCGATGAAACGCCCATCGGTATCCCTTTCCATTTCAGCCGGTAATCTCTCGTAAAATTCATGCATGGATCGGACATAAACGCCGGGTCCGATCTCATCGGTGAATTTTCCAAGATAATCGGAATAATCGAATCCGAATTCGTCATACTCTTTTTTTATGGTTGTTTCACCAATTGTATAGGTGGTGCATTTTTTCATTCATTCCACCTCCGGGAATACTTCAGAAATACCCAAATCGTTAACAAGATACATCACGAATTTATCTTGTTTTAGTTCTTCCTTCTCATCTTCGGATGCGTTGGTTAGATGTGATTTCAGATCTTTAACCGCTTTTTCGGAATAGTCGTATTGGGAACACATATAATTCCCATATGTACAGATTTCAGTACCCCCATTGAAATCATCCAGGAAGTCATACCCAGTTACCTCTGATATTTTGTTCCGTGCCATCTGTAGAATGTATTCGAGGATTTCATAACAAACATCCAATTCTCCGACCATTACAGCATAATCTTTTGCCCGGTCTTCTACAAGTTCTCCGAGATCATCGCCATCAATATCAACAGCACGAGCTATTTTTACAGCGGTGTAAATGTCTGCCGATCCATAATGTACAACTGACCGGTAAAACCGATCAACCTCATCATTAACGATTCTCTCTTCTCGCTGCTCATCCGTTTCATTTGCTACCATTCAAATCCGCTCCTTTGTTACGGTTAACCCGTATTTTTTGATCAGCTCTTCAGCCTCTGTACTAGATACCTCTGCGGTGATGCTGAAATACGGCGACTGATCCCCCAATTGGGTTAATTCTCCTTTTACTTTCATGCGGGAATCCGATTTCCTGTAAGACTCCCGAAACCTGCAAACCTTGATCATGTTTTTTCACTCCTGTACAATCTTTGATCCTTCAAACATACTCGCAATCAATTCTGCCGTTTTGAGTGGGAATGTGTACCGGCGTGACTCGAAAGATGTCCATTCATAAGAACCGGATGCAATGTTTCCGGTTAAGTATTTCCCGCCTTTTTCTATGTGGTATTCCATGATCAGATCACACCGGCGAATTCCATGATCTCCTGGTCGTTCATTCCCTCATTGATCCGGAGCTGGGTATAGTCGTCCCGATCCATGATCACGTTGTGGAATTCATCAGACAGTACGATCACGGGATAAAACCTAGTCAATCCCGCATCAACGATTTGTTTTGATATCATTCCTTTTCGCTCCATTCCCCCGGGGAAACGGGGATGTTTCCGCCGGGGTATTCCCTTTTCCGGATTTGAACCGGTGATTATTCCACCAGGAAAAAGGGAAATTAATACC
>JBBACM010000174.1:0-2789 GCA_041657045.1 Minisyncoccota bacterium | reverse complement strand
TGATTTGTTCTGGATGGGTCTGCCACCCAGCGAGCAAACCGACTATGAGGATAGGGACTAAGTATGTCTCTAGATCGTTCAGGACGATTTCAGAAAGCCGTGTTGTGGGCTGCCAGTGGTTACAACAACGACGGTGAGCATAATCGTATCGCTGCTGTTGAGATCATGGTGCGATGGGAAGAGACTAACAAGGAGATCATCAACGAGAACGGCAATCCCATAGGTATTGATGTTACGGTTTGGGCCAACCAAGACATCGCCGTGCATAGCATCATGTGGTTAGGGGCCTTGACTAGTTTCGTGGATGGCACTTCAACCGATCTAATGGAAGTTGTGTCTTTTGCCAACACCCCAGACTTGAAGAATAGAAGCCACGCCCGTCAGTACTTTCTAGCCAGGCGTAGCGACAAGTTACCAACCCTAGACACCTAAAAGCAACTCATGGAAGCAACTAGCCTAACGGGATTGGTGGACCTAACTGGTACGATTCTAGGCTACTCAGGGAAGGCCCGGTTGTCTAGGATTATCAAGGCCGTAACGCTATCGCCATTGTCTCACGTTAGCATATTGGCTTGGATTACTCGTGGTGATTACATTCGCTGGAGAACGGAACATAACCTAGATGTACCTTACGCGCAGACTTGGGTAGAGGGGCTATACATCATTGAATCTACAGAGTGTGAAAGCCCTTGCTTGTTTGCTGAACAGGTAATTACTGGGGCGCAAGTAAATCCTCTGTCCAGTGTCTTTAACTATGACGGTAAGGTGTGGGCTTTTCTACCTAGAAACCCGTTGGACGCTGAAGAGCGGTGTTGGCTAACGGATGCTTTGCTAAAGCTGGTGGGAACTAGGTACGACTGGTCTGGTGCAGCATTAGCTGGCACTCGATTGGTAAAGATGTTTCCTTGCTTGAAGCATAAATTGCACGATCGCAATACAAACTATTGCGCTGAAGTGGTAGGCGAAGGGGTTATGGCCTGGTCGAAAAGACGAATGCCAGACGCCGATTGGGAACCAGGTCGGTTACGCCCTAGAGACGTAAGTAGGTTTGTAAAGGCTGGGCTGTACCAACCTTCTATTCGTGTTCGATAACCCTCTGCTAGGAGCGATGGTATGACGAGTCAAGTTAAACAGACTGTGATGTTGATGGGCAAGGCTGGCATTCTCGCTGCAACAAATGCCACGGAAGCCTGTGGGCCAGTCGAGAAGATGTTGGAGATGTACTTTGAGGATAACAAAGACCGTACTCCTCAGCAAGCCATGGAAGATGTGGCAGCCATGCAGCGCATTCGTCCACTCAAGGGGCTGCTTGATAGCTGCAAGGAATTCAAGGCTTTGATTCCCCAGGTACAAGAACTGATCAAGACGATCATGGCCTTGTGCCCAACGACGAAGAAGGCAGACGGCACTTACGGAGCGTTGTGTGAGGGTGGGATTCTCAAGTGTTTGATGAGCCTGATGTGCCCTGGTTTGTGCCCCACGACGGCTGGAGCTAGCCCTTGCCCGTGCTTCGACACCTGCTGCCCAACCGCCAAGGGCGCTGGGGCTTGTGACTGCTTCGAGACTTGCTGCCCCACCAGTTCCACGGAGATTGTGGGATGGTACACCATGGATGCCGCTGGTGTAGCCACTGGCCCCTTTACGCTCGAACAGATGAAGGCCAAGATTGCCGATAAGACGGTGACTGCAACGACGACGGTTGGATCCTTAGGCAAGTGGGTAAAGGCCCAAGAGGATGCCACGCTCAAGTCGTTGTTCGCCTAGTCATCCAGTCTTACCAAACCCTCATCACCGAACGTAAGGGACCACGCAATGAAGTCTCTCAGGTTTGTTTTAGCAATCCTCCTTTTAGGGGCAACGTCTATTTGCTTTGCCGCAGATAGCCCCTTGAAGGTCGGCACTTCTTTCGATGTGCCATTAGCTAACGGTAAGACAGCACAAGCCCTAGTACTCGCTGGACCAACATCCGGTGAGTACTACATGCTTGTCATCGTCGATGGCAAAGCCAATGTTGGGAAGTACATTCCCAGTGCGGCTTTGCCAGGGCCAGTCCCTCCACCTCCTCCACCCCCGCCGCCACCTCCACCACCAACAATCGACGTGAAGGAGAAGTCAGCAACAGAGGCGGCAAAGATTGGCAACCCTGCTGAGTGCAAGCAGATGGCAGAATTGTACTCTGCCATTGCCAAGAAGATTGGTACAGTCCTACCCAATGGAACGACGTTAGATACTATTCCCAAGGTTATTCAGTTTACGAAGTTTAGTCGTGACCAACTGTTGAAGCCAGAACGCCAAGCTTCTTGGAATGCTTGGGCTGAGTCAGTTGGTAAATTGCTAGATGACTTCCAGAAGGCAGGCAAGATTAAGAGTCCTAATGATGTGAAGACGGCTTGGTTGTCTATTGCGGATGGTCTAACGAAAGCAGGAGGCTAATCATGTACTCTACAGGACTACGAAGCACTGGATGGGTTGCTAAGCCTCTGCAAGCCAGAGCCTATGCAGAAACCTTGCCTAAACTTGATGACTTCTGGGAAGCCTTAGCTGCAAAGGACGATGGTGGTGACCGTTTCTTCTATCGTGCTCTCACTGACCAACTATCCAAGGTTGAGGCTGGGGAAGACTGGTTAGAGAAGCGAGATGGGGTAACTGTACTCAAGTCCTATCATCAGGGCAGTGTAGGCTCCTGCGTTGGTAATGCCGAAGCTGAACGTCAGTCAGAGATGGCAGCTATTGACATTGTCTACCGCCTGGACTCTGAAAAGTTCGTAGGTATGTTCATCCCAGAATGG
>JBBACM010000173.1:0-2792 GCA_041657045.1 Minisyncoccota bacterium | reverse complement strand
GTATTGGAGATTGCTCTCCAATACTGTAAATTTATTATGCTAAAAGTGTTGGTAACAGTGTAGCAGTCTTACCTGGATCAAGTACAGCAGCACCTAAGTGAGCATATCTTGTATAGGTAGCACTATCCTCCATTGTTCCCATGTGCATGTTATTAATTTCTCCTGTAAAAGGATTTCTTAGACCAGCCAAGTAACCTCTAATTTCACCCATTGATGTTTCAACTCTCTGAATGTTAGGTTCACTTGAAGTTGCATGACCTCCCATATAAAGGATATCATAACGATATGATTCAGCTACACCTCCATCTGGATGAGGTATCTTATTACGTACCTTATCATCATACATAGAGTCTACTTCTATTTTAACTTTAATACCATTAGGAGCAAGATATTCAGTAAACTGATATCCAGCAGATAATGCATTACCGTGTAATTCGCTAGTAGTCTGTTTAATGGTAGCAGGGTTTTGTGCCCACAATTGATACCAACCTTTACCCAGGTCAGTTACAGCTTTTGAGAACTGGGCTGCACCACGTGTTCCAGTACGTACTAAGAATTCCCTTTCGTTTAAATCAGTCTTACCTTCTACTAAGTCGTTAAGAATAGATTCTAAAAGAGGTAAACTAAATACATTGTAGAACTCAGTATTTGAAGCCTCCATTTGCTCCCTAATACCAGCTCCCTGTTTGATATAGAAACCTGATTTACCTAAGTCATAGTAAGAACCATCTGTTCCACGGTTAGACCTTGAAAACATTAAAGCTCTTGCTTTACCTTGTGCCCATTGACGTTCAAATTGCCATTCAACATAGTTCATCCAAGCTGTGAAAGATTTTAAATTACCTTCACTATCCTGTCCTTCAATAGTAGTAGCTACTTTTCTGTTAAGCAAGTTACCAGGAACTTTATGTTCCATACGAAGAGTAGTAAAGCTATTCCTCATATCAATTGGAGTAGAGAAATGAATATCACCACCTTTTACTGACATAGTATCTTCTACTGGAGATAACTCCAATGAGAACCTTTTACCAGCAATAAGTTCTGAACCTGGCATGCCAGCAGCGTTTAATCCCATCAACTGACATTTATAATGCCAACCATCAGCAGATTTTTCTGGGTCATCTAAAACCCTTAATTGGTATACTTCATTCTTTTCACCAACGATAACATTAACGTCAGTAAAGTATCTTTCACCAAATACTAAATAGATGAGAGATCCTTGTGCACCTACACCTGTATCACCTGTAACTACTGGAGAAGATGGAGTTCCTGTATGTGAATATAACAAAGGAATGTTCCTATCATCATTACCAATAAGTTTCCAAGTATAATCATCGTCATTATCCAATCGTTTAACTGGATACCTTTGCAACACTGTTTCCAGGTTGTTTACACCTGATGCTGAAAGGATTTTTGTCATAACCTTGGTAAGAAGTTGTGGTTGGGTTTGAAACATAAGTCCTAAGACATTTTTTGTTGTCAAACCTGACCAATTTTTTACCTCAGTCATTTGAAATTTACCTAGTTCCATTAACTAATTTTTAACTTGTTGTTTATAATTCAATATTTACTATTGGAGAATTATATTCTTCTGGATCATTGCCGTAAGATATTTCTCCTCCAGATTTTATAAGAGTACTGTTTTTAACCGCACTCTCTAATTTTTTTGTTGCTGATGTTGTAGCTTTTGTCACAAACTTATTTATATTTTTAAATCCATCTGTAAGTTCATATAAATAGTATAGTTTAGTATCAAAATCTATAGGATGATCTAATTTGTGCTTTATCAATTTATTAACTGGACCTACATTCTGTACTGTATCAACAACCCTAGTCATTGTATCATATACTTTGTTTTTAAGTCCATCATTTACTTTGAATGTACCAAACAGGTTCTCTTGTGAATAAACGGAAGTTTTTAATTCTTCTAATTGTTTCTCAGCAAACTTCTGTGATTCTACCTTTTGCTGCTCTGCTTGCTTACCTTCATTTATGTACCACTCATTCTGTTTAACTTTTAAACTGTCTCTTGAAGTTTTAGCTTCATCAAAAGTTTCTCCTAAGTCGTACATTCTTTTGTATTGTCTCTCTGCCCA
The DNA here is from genome assembly GCA_041657045.1 of Minisyncoccota bacterium. Classification (GTDB taxonomy): domain Bacteria; phylum Patescibacteriota; class Minisyncoccia; order Minisyncoccales; family Minisyncoccaceae; genus UBA2211. The sequence continues at coordinate 696 of JBBACM010000173.1, read as the reverse complement.
ATCCTGAGATTTACCACTTAGTACAAGATCTTCTATAATTACCTGTTTTCTGAGTGCTTCGTCTTCTTGTAACATATCATCTGTCATATCATTCAACATAGATGTTACTTTTAGATTTTCATGAAATACTTCATCAGGTCTTCCTTTTTCCAATGCTTCAAGGTACCGTTTTTGAGTTTCATTTAAATTTGAAAACTCACTTTTTTTAATCTCTTCTTTAAATGCCTCTATTAAGTCATTTTCAGTTTTAATCTCTTTTTCAGTTGATAGAAGACCTCGTTCTTTTAAGAAGTCTGCTAGAGGATTAAAAACGTCTTCAGAGTCGGCAGGAGAATTAGATTTTTGGTCCCCTTCTTTCTTCTTTACAAGGTCTTCTTCAACATCCTTGTCTACTTTCTCCTGAGTCTCCTCATCGACAATCTTTTTTGTATCTTCTATTACTACCTCTGTAGTCTCATTTTGTTTTATTGCAGAAGGGACTTCAACCTCAACCTTCTGTTCTTCAAACACTGAGTCATCAAATGCACTCATGTCTAAAATTTCATTACTTTCTTCTCCTGCCATTATTTTAATATTAATTATGTAGCAAATATAATAAATAGTTTATTATAAAATGGAAGAGGAACTACTCCTCTCGGTGTAATTCCTCCTCATCTCTATCGTTAAATCAACTTAGTATTTAACGTTATTTAACGT
>JBBACM010000172.1:0-2811 GCA_041657045.1 Minisyncoccota bacterium | reverse complement strand
AAGGCAATCTGCAAGACATGATTGTCTTTGGTCAAAATCTTTGGTTCAATATTATCAAAGGAAGCAGTTCTATTTGGGTACATAAACTCTTTAAGTATCTTATTTTGAGCGCAGTACCAATTCTTTTATTTTTTGTTGCGATGAACATCTCGTTCTTTCTACATGGGCCAATGTGGCTTACGGTTGCGTTGAGTATATTATGGTTTGCTTCATTTATTTTGCCATATTTAGTCTTTACCAAAGTGAAGTCTGTATATAGTTCAAAGCCGTTACAAGCTTTGGTGTATAAATACTTTGATCCTGCAAAAACAAAGGCTGCCGGAAAGAAGCTTATTGTAGGGGCTATAAGTTGGGGCAAGGGAACTTATGAAAGTGCCACAGAAGACAATCCAAACATTAGAGATTGGGTTTTAGCATCCAGTGCATTTCCATTGTTTCTTGATAACATCAAAATAGAAAATCTTTGGTATACAGATGGTGGCGTTCGTAGAGTTGCTCCATTACAAGATGCGATTGATGCAGGAGCTACGGAAGTTGATGTTGTTCTTGCAAGTTCGCTATCAATTGGACCAAGTGATGTAATGCCTCCGCTCACTGGGCAGTTGATGAGGACATTAGATATCTACTTCTACCAAATCATTCGAGACAATCTTATTGATGTAGCGCGTCTGTATCCAGATGTAAAGATTAGGGTATTTATGCCAGATTGTAGCTTGACAAGCGATTCTTTGTCATTCGATCCGAAATCTATTCGATATATGTTTGAGCAGGGACGAAGAGTAGCTCTCAAACCCATGACGATTCAGGAAACTAATGCAACTATTTTTGGATGCTAATGCACACATTCCACTCCATCCAAAGGCTCTCGAAGCATACATAAACTTCAACCAGTCCATTAGTGGGCATGGCCATCCTATGTCTATTTCCCAGCCGGGAAGGCAGGCCGCATCAGATCTTGAAGCTGCCAGAATTAAAATTGCCAAGCTGATTGGGGCGGAAAATCCAAATCAAATCATCTTCACATCTTCCTGTACTCAAGCCTGTGAATGGGGATTGGAATTATTGAAGGCTCAGAATTTTGATAAGGTCTATTGCTCTACCATTGAACATAAGTCCGTCTCAATGAAAGCTAGAGAATTATTTGGTAATAATGATCTCTTTGTGAGTAAAAGTGGAATTGTTGCATGTACATTTGTTCCTCCAGAGAAGTCTGCTTTTGTATGTATGCATGTGCAAAATGAGATTGGTACAATACAAGATATAGAAAATATTAAAGTACCATTCTTTTGCGATATGACTCAGTCACTTGGGAAGATTCCTATCAACGTATCTAAAATACCTAATTTAATGATAGGCATATTTGGCGCTCATAAGTTTGGTGGTCCGGTAAATGTTGGATTTATATATTTGAGAGATAGTACTTGGTGGAGAGAATTTGGTCTTGGTAGCCGATACTACTTTGACCGTCCAGGGACACCAGATGTCGGAATGATCATCGCAACTTCTGTAGCTCTCGAAGAGGCAATTAAGACATTACAGGCCAGATATCATAGAGCATTGAATTTCAGATCTATAATTGAATCAGCAGTTAAATCTATTGGGATTAGCATCATTGGAGAGGATTCGAATAGGATTCCTCATGCCACTTTTCTCAATATTGGAAAGAAGATGGGCCCGCATGTAATGTCTCAGTTAGAAGCTGATGGAATCTTTGTTGGGCTTGGGTCAGCTTGTGGGTCATTGCATTCGCAGACCAATCCAATCATGACTGCGCTTGGATATGGAGGCAGCTTTCAAGACAACATTCGTGTTTCTCAATGGGGAGACTATGGAGATAGAGATGCTAGGTTGGTCGCTCAAGTATTAGTGAGACATTGCCCGCGCTCTCAAAGCTGATTGTTGCACAGATGTATTCAGCAATAGTTCAATAAGGGTGTCATTCTTGAGATATTTCTCTAAATTGATTATATGAATAATCATGTATAATAGCAATATATGAGCACAATTGACTATAGAGATCCTAGCCTTTTAGCTACATTATCCTCTAATGGATTAATGTCCTCCGAAGATAAAGGGAGATTGAACGGCCTTTATGAAGTGATTGATGGTTATGCAACAGAAATTTCTTTAATAAACGAAATCAACCGTGCTGTCAGTACAGAAAATCTAATCAAATATACCTTAGATGGCTATACTACCAAAATATATGTAGATGGTTATGCAGCTTCTATCAAATCAACCATAACAACAGAGACTAATAGGGCAATAGTTGTTGAAAATGAAATCAAACACGCTTTGGATGGTTATGGTGGTACATCTGCTACAGATGGATATGCTACTGTTACCTATGTAGATGGATATGTTTCATCATTTGTACTTGTGGAGACTAACAGAGCAATAGCTGTTGAGAATGAAATTATAAGTGTTTTAGATGGATATGCTACTGCTACTTATGTAGATGGGTATGTTTCAGCTTCTGTGCTTGTGGAGACTAACAGAGCAATAGCTGTTGAGAATGAAATTATAAGTGCTTTGGATGGATATGCTACTGTTACTTATGTAGATGGGTATGTTTCAGCTTCTGTGCTTGTGGAGACTAACAGAGCAATAGCTGTTGAGAATGAAATTATAAGTGCTTTGGATGGATATGCTACTGTTACTTATGTAGATGGGTATGTTTCATCATCTGTGCTGGTGGAGACTAATAGAGCAATAGCTGTTGAGAATGAAATTATAAGTGTTTTGGATGGATATGCTACTGTTACCTATGTAGATGGATATGTTTCAGCTTCTGTACTAGTAGAAACTAAT
>JBBACM010000171.1:0-2818 GCA_041657045.1 Minisyncoccota bacterium | reverse complement strand
GTTTTTCATTTTCATTCTCCGTTATCTTGTTAGTAAATAAATCAATTTGATTTGGGTCTTTGTAAATTATAACTTCTTCAACCCCGTCCTCATTTTCTTCTTCCGCAATTTCCAATAACTTTTTTGCGACTGCATCATAGTTCACATAAGCTCCCTCCCACATATCAGTTAATCCATCTCTCAACATCCATGCATCAAATTCATTCACTTTGAAATAGCAGTCTAAAAGAGCACCTACATAATAAGGTTTACTAAACGTTCTAAACTTACCTGTCATTGCTTCCCAATCCTCAAAGTTATTTGGATGGAAACTCATAAAGCCATCTCTACTCGTTAAATTATCATGCAAGTATTGATCGACCGATTCCTTGTTAGCATAAATCCAATTTCTAAATTCTCTTTTGTCAAGCTCGATTTCACAGTCAATGGAATCATTCACAAAATTATATTCTCTCGGACTGCATATTCTTTCATACTTAATACTTTTAATAAAATCGCAGTTATCTTCAATTACTGAACAGCACTGCTTTCCAACTTCATTCTTCCATTCATCCCACATAAAGTTATCATAAACTAAATCGTTAATAACTCTCTCATCAAATTTAGTTAGATCAATTTCTTTATGTTCCTCATATGGTAATCTTCCATTACTTTCAAGTTCATGCAGTTCGTTTTCTAAATCATAATCGAACTGTGTTCCGTAGAATCCAGGGAATATTGGAAGCCATGTACTCGCTTTCATTTTCTACCTCCATCAATTAGTTATTAAATTAATTTTGCAGCCACTATTGCACTTACCATTATATACCCTATCATTACTAAGCTAACAAACATTAACAGGAGCAATATTTTTTGATGCGCCGTTTTTTTACACATCTTAATATCGAACTTCAAATAATTCTCTCACTTCATTTGTAATAATACCATCAATAGTATCATCAGTAAATCCATCTCTTTCTTTCATATTATCACAGTCTAAAATAGTACAATCAACATCCGCATCATTAGAATAAACATTTACAACTACACCACCATCTACCACAATAACTATCTTATTCATTTTCTGCCTCCTTTTATTTTAGTCTAATAAAATCATATACGCTTCCGCGTTATTTTCCATAAACCAGTTAATACATTTTCCCATTAGTTCATAGTTATTCAATCTTTCGCAGCCTTTTAATAAATCATATACTGCAATCTCCAACGGATTTAATATATACCCTACACCACTATACGGATTTTTTATTTCTTGCTCTTTTTCATCCATGATAACAACTTGAATATCCGAAGATACCTTAACTATCTCACCAAATTTATATTTCATAATTCAGCATCCTCCCACCGCAGGCTATTAGAATTAAAAACCGCAATCCCTACTCCATCCTTATTAGCATCAGCTGTACAAATTGGAAAGTTATTAGCTCCATAGTAAGTTGCATCTAGTTTATATTCTAGTGTTAAATAATAAGGATTATCAGTTGGAAAATACGGGTCTAATATTACTATTACAAAAATAAATTCCGGTATCTCCGCTTCCACACTATCATTCCTCCAGTTATATATTTTAATCTTATCTCCAGCACAAGGAAACAACTCATTATAGAACTGTATTTTTATTCTTCTTATTCTCTCCGCCCATTTCTCTCTTTGCACTTTTTTATTCGGCACAGTTTCAGGAATATCTTTCACAATTTTTACATCCATTAAATCATTCATTTAATTTCCTCCTTTTAATTAATAGTTCTAACTTTAACTAAGATATCATACAGTCTCGACAAGTATACATCCTTCTTGACAATAGTTATTAATTGCTTTTCAGTCCAATCGGAACATAACTTATGCAACCATCTGAAATATCACTAAATAATTCTGCGATACGCAAAACTTCCTCATAAATTTTACCTCTTTTGGTAACTTGCATACATCCTCCTTTTAATAATTATAAAATAGTTTGTTCATAGGTTCACGATATTCCAAAGGCACTTTACTTCTTATCCACATTTTTATTTTCTCTGAGTGCTCTTTTCTTTGCTTTTTTATTTCAAAATCAATAGAACCTTTGGCTTGATCAACAGCATCTTTAATTCCTTCTCTCCCATAAAAGCCCCAACATGAATCTAAATTATCCATTGGGTCGAAGTCAGCATCCTCCTCATTCTCTTTAACAATTCTAAAACCATAAACACTACCGGTTAAATAATTATCAAATGTTTCAACCTCTGTCAACATTCTACTTTGTGCCTCTTCTAATACTTTCTTAGTTACCTTTTTAACTCCATACTCTTTACGGATATTTTCATAGGTAACAAATATCCAGCCCACTTGACCACTATCCCACCTATCATTATATGGGTACTCATTAGAAACCGATATCGTAATTCCGCTATGATCATAAAGTCTCAAATTCATAACCAGCACTTTATTATCTTTACAAAACTGTTGAAACTCCTCCGGTTCACCAAAATAATATTCCACTTTCTTATCTCTGTTATCGGTTCGTGTTTCAACATCATTTGATGATAACGTATAATTTCTGTGCCAGCAAGCTCTTGAACATAAGTTATCCCATTCATCGGGAGACATTGGGTAGCTATCTTGTTCAATTCTTATCACATAACCTCGATAGTTAATTTTATCCACTAAATATTCATCTCTCATTTTAGCTTCTCCTTAAATTAGTTTAAAAATTTTCTAACAACTCTTTCGCTTCTTTACACAATTCTAAAAGAGCAATTTCATTTTCATAATCTTGCAACGGATCATCCGAACCTTCAAAAATATCTGGACGAGCTTCCAATTCAGCATCATAAAAATCTAC
>JBBACM010000170.1:0-2825 GCA_041657045.1 Minisyncoccota bacterium | reverse complement strand
TTACCATGAATACGATTATTAATATAATGACAAGTAGTAACATGTTTACCCCTCCAAACACATATTTCGGCATTTTTAGTATACCTTACCTACATTCTCCCATACCAAAAGAACTATGTCAATATAGAACTTTAGCCCCACATCGCCATAGTGCTTTAGGGCAAGTTTGCACTAAGTAACCAATTGTAACCGCACTGTAACATAAGACGTGATATAATGTTTTTACATTATCGATGTATGTAGGGGGGACAATAAACAACCGGGAGGTATCAATATCATGAACCGACAAGATGGCAAAATATCGGTTTCTAGTAAATCTGAGGAATCAATTACTGGCGTCTGCGGCAACATTATAATTGACAACCTGCAACAAGTGGTCAAAGAATACTGCTTTACAAGAGATAAAAAATTCAAGCAAGCATTGATTAAATCACTATATGTAAAATCAAACAAGCGCCTAGGCGCATTATTTACTATTTTAATAAATAAATTATAAAATGTCTCACTTTTGTCTCACTTATTAGAACAAATAATAAAAATAAAAGGTTCCGGGAAATCCTTGGAACCTTTTATTATGGCGGAGAGAGAGGGATTCGAACCCTCGGAAGCGATAAAGCTTCACACGATTTCCAGTCGTATTTTATATAGTTTCGATATCTTCGAAATCATCCCGAAACTTGCGTAATGAGAAGGTTACAAGCGCTCGTATTTTATGACATTTAGTAATACAATCAAATTATATTTTAGAATTTGTCTCACTTTTGTCACACTCGAACTTAAGGATATTGTCCAGTTTTACGCTTGCCGCTTTCTTTAAATTCATGTTTTCGTGGAGATATCTTTCGGTCACGGAAAGTTTGCTGTGGCCGAGAAGTCTTTTAAGAGTTTCCAAATCAGTTTTGCATTCGACCTGAAGCATGGCGTAGGTGTGCCGTAGGTCGTGAAATCGACAAATTGGGAAACCGTTAGCTTTTTGAAAACTCTTTAAAGCACGCGAAATATGCGTTGGATCAGGGAGAGCCCCGTCAACCTCGCATACATAGGTTTGAATAATGCCGCTCTTTTCGTTGCGCTCCTTGATTGATTTAAATTCGTCGGCAATAAAACCGCTTATATCAATTTTGCGGTCGGATTCCTTTGTTTTAACCTTTTTATGGTATTCCTGTTTACCTACCACGATATAATTGTTTTTAATATGGGCGATGCCGTTATCAAAATCAATTTCTGACCAGGGTAATCCCAGACATTCCCCGCGCCGCAATCCGCGCATTGAACCTAGTAGAACTGCAGGGTAGATATAATGTTCCTGCTCCCTTAAGGCCAATATAAGCCTGCTCAAATCATCTGCAGTGTAAATGCATACTTCAAATTTTTCTTCATCCTCTCTTATCTCGACGCCGCTGCAGGTGTTGTTGGGCATAAGATTGTTTTTTATCGCATATCCAAAAGCTGCGTGAAGCGTTCTAATAACGTAGCTAACCGTCATAAATTTAAGGCCTTTACCGGTAAGCCCATCAGCCATTTCCTGAATGTCTATCAACTTAAGCTTTGAAAGAATTTCATTGCCGATATAATCTTTAATATGTTTTATATTAACCCTATATCCGCTTAGCGTTGTAGGGGACAACTTATTTTCCTTAATCCCTATCCATCGATCAAGGAAATCTTTAACCTTTGTTTTGTCAGCACCGATCTCTAGACCTTCCAGCCTTCTCTTCTCGTTAATAGCCCAAGTCTCGGCAACCTTCTTTTTAATAAAACCCTGTTTGCTTTTGCTCTTTTTAGTACCATTTTTATAATACCAAAATCGCGCCTTGTAGTATTTCAGGGAACCTATTTTATATTCATCGATTATCATGGATGACCCCCCTAATCTTTGCCCAAATGCTCTATGATCTGAACTATTGCCTTGTAATTGTCATCGCTCATATTATCAATTAACGGAGCAGCCACATTCGTTCTTTTGTCCTTTATCATTTTTATTGCCACCCTAGAAGAGACTTTATCGGTTTCATTTTCTGTACTGACTCTAAATAAGGTATTGGCATCAACGCCAAGCGCACCCATCAGAAACTCAATCGAATCAACGTCCGGCCTATTTTTATTATTTTCCCAATCACTTATCGAATTATGTTTCGCCCCGATTAATGCTGCAAGTTGCTTTTGAGTTAACTTTCTTAACAACCTGATCCTGCGTATATTTCCACCAAAATTTATCACAACTTCACCTTCTTTCTGAAATATGATACCAGACAATTTCGAATTTGTAAAGAAATAATTTCGAGCAAATCGAATTGGTATGTTGACATTTCGAAATTACCGGAATATACTGTAAGCAGTTTCGAATATATCGAAGTTTTACGAAAGTGAGGTAACAAAATGAACGTAGGCCAGAAGATCAAACAGTATCTTGACGAAAATAGAATTCAGCAGACTTGGTTGTCAATTGAATCAAAAATCGCACTTCCTAAACTCAACCTTGCCTTATCTGGAAAGCGCCGCCTTAAGTTTGAAGAGTATGAAGTAATTTGCGGTATTCTTGACGTTCCGGTAAGTAAGTTTCTTTCTCCCAGATTGCCTGAACCCCAGAAAGTGTGTTGACATGAAATCATTTATCAAAGTCAAGGAAGCTGTTACATATTACGGTATTGGCAAAAACATTTTTTATAACGCGATTCACGAGGGAACACTGAAAGCATACAAACCAAACTGTAGGGACTTTTTACTTAAGGTCTCGGAAATTGAATCTTGGATAGAAAGTCATCCAGCATAGGAGATACAAAGTAGGGCTAGTTAGGAGATATACATATCACACGAAAGGAGGG
>JBBACM010000169.1:0-2836 GCA_041657045.1 Minisyncoccota bacterium | reverse complement strand
GGTCGGCACAGCTCAGGTTGGCACCGCTCAGGTCGGCACGGAGTCCATTTGATATATCTTTCAACCATTCAACATGTTTTTTTAGAATTTCTGTCAATTCTTCTTTTGTGATTTTCCGTAATTCTGTCATTTCGGATCAACTCCATGATACCGGTCTCTCAGCCGTTGTAGATTCTCGGCAACGATCCTGTGCGCCTCGCGGTACTGTACTGACTCCTCTCCGTATAGCTCGCGTGCTTGGGTTGCCGCGCTCGCTAATTTCAGGTGGTACTCCCAATCTTCTGTAGTCGGTATACGGCTTTTCTGAGTCATTTTTCCACTCCGAACGCAATGGGACAATCCGAAGGATGCCACGATCTGAAAGCTTCGGCAGCATCGATCAGTACCCATTCTCCGGCTTTTGTCTTGGCAAAATCTACTGACCAGGCACCGGGCACAATGCGCGAAAATGTTGTTGCCATCGCGGAGAGAGTTTCTATCTCATCGGCGGTTTCGGTATTCAACACCCGTAGGATATCTTTCCACCCATCACCTTTTTCCGTGACTTCTCCACGGATGGCGTCCTCGGGCCAATATGGGTGATGGCAGAGGACTTTTCCGTCCTCAACAAAATACCGTCGTTCTTTCGAGATCGGTAAACCACGAAATCCAGAGGCAACAAACCCGGATTCGAGCTGGAGAAACTCGCGGAACACAAACGCCGTGAGCGTGATGTCATTGCAGATCGTATCCTCGAACAACGCAACTGCGTGAGAGATAATCTGACGGGTATTTTTCACGTAACACGTATCAAAAAAATTGTGCTTTGCGCTGTTGAAATCCGTGCGCATGAACAGCGGGTAGTTGAACGATGCTGCACCGTTGATGATCCGCGTCTCAAATTCGTCGGGCATCTGCTTTCCGTCAAGAGCGCCGAACAGTGCGTCGATATCCCCCTCTTGAAGCGGCACAATCACAGTCCTTGGTGTTGGTAGTGCCCCGGATATCCGGGGATACCAGTAGCAGAGGCTGGTTATGTGGGTCATTGCTGCACTCCTGTCTGTTTCTCCCACTCGAATGCGCATATCTCTTGGGGGTCATCCGGAGAAGTGCAATACCATAAATCACCGCGTATCCGACGATAGCGACAAAAAGAACATTTGTCGTCCCCAGATGGTGCATACGTGGCTCGGAAAATCTCGTCTCCACACGGGTATTTTTCACCCTGCACACCGGTAATAAGCCAGTCCCCCGGATATCCTACAAGCGTTCCCTCGCGGGTGTGGATCTCGATCTTTTCAGTGATCCGTTCTGCCTCAATCTCCACAGGGAGTTTTCTGAATTTGCTCATTCTATCTCAACCTCTCCGGCTTCCATTCCGGACTGAATCGTTACAGCTGAATATCGCTGTTCTGGGTTTTTCGGGAGAGTTATTATGCAATCGTCACAGAGATCGTGCGCGACGTTCTCAGGGTCGTAATCTCCGTGCAGAGTGAATTTCTCTCCGCACTTTTTACACATCCGGATGGTAACAACTTCCGGATCCTTCTTCTTGTTGAAGAACGGGTTCTCCGGGTCCATCCCAGAAAGATAATCTCTTGGCAATTCGATTGGATGAAATTCTAAATTTCCGTGAGAGTCAATTCTCGGCATTTTGCACTTCCGGCTGAGATACCCAATTCAACAACGCGGCTTTCCATTGAAGCCACATTTCAAAACATCGTTGAGAACAAAAGTTCCCTGATATTCGATCCCCGTTCAATTCCCCACCTCCTTCATGAGACGCATTGGGATAGTTACACCAATCACATCTTTGATTGTGCATATTCGATTACCATTTGACGGGAACTGCTCTTACCACACTTCTGACAGTTGTAACTACCGGATCGTTTTCTCCAGTAGATGGTTTTGTACCCGCAATGGGGACAGATTAGTTCTGGTTGTACTTCCATGATCATACTTTAGTCTAAAAATATATAAATATTATGGTTTCACGGGTTCAAGTCAAAAGGTTTTGTTTTATCCCGCACAAGCCAACGGAGTCTTTCTTTATTAGAACTATACAACAAATTCGAACAATCAAGACACAACAAAGATCTTTTTGTTTTTGCTTTGAAGGTCTTGCCACATCTCATACAGGGAACATCTTTTGAATTTTTGTATTTTAGTTCCCCATGATATTTTGATAAATGATCTCGCAATGGAATACAGACTAAATTTGAAATGTCGTTATTATTTGGGTTACCATCAGCATGATGAATGATGTTATCATATGGAATTTTACCATGTACATCTGACCATATTACTCGATGAAGTGTTTCATAAATATATCTTTTCGACCGTGAATCGTATTTTTTGTGTCTGTAATAAGTTCTCCGAGAAAGAGTTTTTGCATTTGGATTTCGAGTATAAACTCTACCTTTATAAACGATTTTTTCCATAATATGATATGGGCGTATAAGTATTAAATTATTTCTCATAACCCCCCATCCCCCATTTCTTATGGAACTCTCAAAAGTGGATACCCTACTAAAAAACAAGTTAAAAAATGTCTTTTTTTAACTTTTTAAAAATGTCTTGTTGTAAGGTTGATTTTTAAAAGTATATAATGATTGTTAGTCAGAATCGAAAAATGCTCCTTCTGTTTGATGGGGGGTTGTAAAAAAGGAAGTTCCATCGGAAACAATACTCAGGGGGTTATGAGTTTCCGTTTGGTTAAATTAATTGTCCATATTCGGACTATTAATTATCCATATATGGATCACTCCGTCGTTATTTATCGCTGGCATACTTTCTATACTCACTTGCCCGGACAAAATGGGGATTCGCGCAGATCATCTGCCGGATCTCGTTAACG
>JBBACM010000168.1:0-2873 GCA_041657045.1 Minisyncoccota bacterium | reverse complement strand
AGTAAAGGTTACTCCCAAGATCACTTGCGCCTAACAATCGCCATTCAACAATCATCGCGTAGAACGAAGCTAGACTAGTATGTGGTATTGGCTACAAGCACACACTGATTTTACTTACGAGGGCGAAGGCTCCATCAGTCTTGGTGGTGCTGCCGTAACCTCGTCTGTACCAAGTGATGGTGTAGATGTACTGCACGTTCGTGGCACTAGGTGGTTCTGGTTTGCTTCTGCGCAAGAATCAGCCACCGTCCTAATCTACGAGTATTCAGCTTCTGGTGGTGTTACGCTTGGCGGCAGTTGCGATTCGGTTTGGACTGAAGGTTGGTCAGATTACCAATCCTCAGGCGGAATTGAAATCGGTGGAACTGCCCTTTACGTCTACTCAGAGGATTGGTCTGACTTCCAGCCTTCGGACGGTATTGTTCTTGGTGGAACGGCTGTCTATGGCCAAGCATTCAACTATGTCTACGATACTCCAGTTCGTGGCATACTCATCAGTGGTGTATCTGATTATGAGTCTACTGCTGACTCAACATCAACTGCTGATGGCGGTATTATATTAGGTGGTGTCGCCACAACCGGGTCTTTGTACGATTGGACGCACGAAGCTTCTGGTGGTATTGTACTGGATGGTATTGCCACAACCATCTACTCAGATGGTTGGTCTAACTATGATGCCAGTGGTGGCCTAGTTATTGCCGGTGAGGCGACTACAGTCTATGGCGGAGGGTGGGCTGTAGTCGCCTCTGGCGGAGTTGTACTAGGTGGCACCTCTGAATTCCTCTTCTTGGGTGCCTCAGCCTATACATCTTCTGGTGGAGTTGTATTGGCTGGTGTTGCCCTATTCGATTACCTAGCCAGCTATGCTTACGACACCGCTGGAGGAATTGAATTAGGCGGGTCTGCTGACTACAGTCCCAGCCAAACAGGTGAATGGGTCGCTAGTGGGGGTATTGATTTAGGTGGCATCGCTGATAGCCAATCGCTGGCCAATAGCACGTATGTGGCAACTGGTGGAATTACCCTAGGCGGAACGTCAACCACCCTCAGCCAATACCGGGCTGCCTACGATGCTAGTGGCGGTCTAGTTACGGGTGGTGTAGCTACCTGCCAGGGCCTAAGCGACTCGGTTTGGGTTGCTAGCGGGCAAGTAACCCTAGGTGGGGCTAGCGAGTCGCTAAACACCGCTAGCAATGCCTACGTTGCGTCGGGCGGGTTAACCCTAGCCGGGGCAGCCATTAGCCTAAGTACCGCTAGCTCGCAAGCAGAGGGCTCTAGCGGGGTTGTTTTAGGCTTAGCTGCGGTAACTACCTATACCACGCAGTTTACTGCCACGGCAGACGGTGGTCTGACGTTAGGCGGCATCGCGGTAACTGGGTATTCCAGCGCTAACACCTATTCCTATCAAGCTGATGGACTATTCATTCTTGGTGGTACGGCTGAATACGAATCAACGGCTTACCACATGTCCTCTAGCAGTGGTGGTATTGACCTAGGCGGAATTGCAACCTGTCTATCAATATCCAATAGTGTTTCAGACAGTAGCAGCGGAATTGATCTGGGTGGAGTTGGCCTAACTCTAAATCTTGTTGCTAGCACTTACACATCTAGCGGTGGAATTACGCTTGGTGGAGAGGCAGACACTTCCCTGATTGGTGGTGGCTATGCCGGTAGTGGTGGCGTAGACCTAGGCGGCGTTGCTGACACTCTCTATGCAAGAGGTTGGTCGTATACAGCCAGTGGATTATTTACCCTAGGCGGTTCGGCGGTGACCGAATCAACCCCCAGGGACTATATCTATGTAGCTTCTGGTGGATTTGTACTTGGTGGTTCTGCTCTTACACTACGAGACCACCAGATATGGCTGATTGTCTCAGAAACCCTAGGGATGCCATCTCTCATTACGGAAGCATTAGCCAATTGCTGCCTCACTGATTTGGATTTAGTGCAACCCACGTTGTCTAGTGAATCGCTAGTCATTTCTGACGACTTGGTTGATGACAGTTTCTCGACACCAGCATTTGATAGCGAGGGGGTGCTAGTCTAATGGCCCTAACTGTAACCCAAAGGCGAGTAAGAGAGGGAGTCACGGCAATCTATACGGCCACCGTTCAGGATGAACACGCCAACGCCCTAGAGCCAGCAGACTTGACAACCCTTACGTTGACTCTGTACGACAAGACGACAGGCACAATTATCAATGCTCGTGATGGGCAGAACATCCTTAACACAAATAACGTAACGGTGGCTAGTGGTGGCTTGCTGACTTGGACGATGCAACCGGCAGACAACGCTATCGTGACAACTGCATCATTTGCTTCGGGCCAGTATGAAAAACACATTGCTCTGTTTGAATGGACTTGGAACAGTGGCGCTAAGGCCGGTAAGTATGAAGTACAGATTGACGTTGAGCAGATGACCAAAGTACCGTGATAGCCTCTAACATACAAATGTGGGCCTCTAGTGGTCCGCTCAGGAATGTTTTGATGGCCTCCATTACTAATCTCAAATCACTGCAAGCCAAGATTAAGGCTTTGGCTTTACGCTATGGCAACAAGAAGCCAGTGGTGGTTGTGGGATTCACTCAGAATTATGCCTTGTTCGTTCACGAGAATACTCAATCAAGACATCAAGTAGGGCAAGCCAAGTTTCTTGAGCAGCCAGCCAGGATTATGCAGTCGGAGTTAGGCAGGATTGTTGAGCAGGTAACTTCACGGTCACAGAGTTTAGAGAAGGGGTTGTTAGCGGCCGGTATGCGATTACAACGTGAGGCGCAACTATTGACCCCTGTAGATACGAGTGCTTTGAAAGCTAGTGCTTTCACGGCTTTGGAAGAGAATTTGCAATCAGCTTCAGCAAACGCCTATACCTAT
>JBBACM010000167.1:0-2880 GCA_041657045.1 Minisyncoccota bacterium | reverse complement strand
CGCGAGGCCGATCTGCGCAAATCCGATCTGCGCGGGGCCTATCTGTACGAGGCCAATCTGTACGGGGCCGATCTGTGCGAGGCCAAAGGGATTGAATTACCAATCATATCAATATCCGGTTCATGCCACAATCTGCAATATATGGCAGGCAAAATAAAAATCGGCTGTGAAAATTACACCGTCGAAAAGTGGCTGAATGATTACAAAGAGATAGGCAAGCACAACAACTACACGCCGGAGCAGATAGCAGAGTACGGCGAGTATATCAAGATGTGCGCGAAGTTTGTGAAGGAGAAAAAGAAATGAAGTGTAAACACTACATAGATAAGCGTCTTGGGCATCCTCATTATTGCGATTGCTGGGGCGACATCCCCGACCAGTGGCGGGACGTGCGGAAAGCTATGAACGCAGTAAAGAAATTTGTAAACAAAACACATTCTATAAATTGTGCGCTGACGTATGATATAATTGAGTTTATTGACGACTATATTTCAAGGTTACCCGCCCCGCCCGAGGGGGTGCAGAGATGAGCCACGAAATAGTTGTCTGCTTAAGGTGTGATAAAATAATACGGCAATGCAGGTGCATGAATCACAATAAACAACGGGTATACGATATATGTGATGATTGTCGGAAAATAGAAGAAGAAATAGTCGCCCCGCCATCGGGGAAGGAGGAGTAGGATGAATATATTTATAATATGCACCGTCAGAAACGCGACAGAGGAATACAAAACTATATTGGAAAAATACTCTGAATATTTGGAGAGTTGTGGGAATACCGTATATCTACCCCACCGAGACACTAATCAAAAAGCATCCGGGATTGATATTTGTAGTCAAAACAGGTTTTTTATGGAACGATGCGAGGAGGTTCATATTTTTTACAGCGGTAAATCACAGGGGACACATTTTGATCTCGGTATGGCGTTTGCAATGGATAAAACAATTAAGATAATTGATAATGAAAAATATGGTGAAGGAAAATCTTTCCCGAGGATGATAGATGAGTGGCAGGATAGGCTTAATAGACGTTGACGGTCATAATTTCCCAAATATAGCAATGATGAAAATATCTGCATGGCATAAATCGCAGGGCGATCATGTTGAATTTGCCAATATATGCGAACGATATGACATGGTTTACAAGTCAAAGGTATTCACCTTTTCGCCAGATGATGAAACGTGTATGAATACAGATAAAACGATAATTGGCGGAACCGGATATAATGTTAAATCAAAACTACCCGAACAAATTGATTCAATGTTTCCCGACTATACTCTTTATAATTGTGATCATGCTTACGGATTTTTGACGCGGGGGTGTATCAGAAAATGTCCGTGGTGTATTGTCCCCGAAAAAGAGGGAAAGATACGACCGGATTCGACAATAGAAAAAATATGCGGGGATAATTATAAATCAGCAATACTTATGGATAATAATGTATTGGCGAGTGATCACGGAATTAAGCAAATTGAAGAAATAATTAAACTTAAAATCAAGGTAGATTTTAATCAAGGGCTTGATGCCCGGCTGATTGATAATTCAATATCAAAATTGTTATCAAAAGTAAAATGGTTACATGCCATCAGACTGGCATGTGATAGCCCCGAAATGATGGAGCCCGTTAGAAAAGCCGTTGAATTATTGCGATGGAATAATGTTAAACCACAACGGTTTTTCGTATATACCATGATTAACAATATCCCGGAATCAATAGAGAGATTGAAATTTATAAAAGGTTTATATTGTGAACCATTCGCACAGCCGTATAGAGATTTTAAAAAGAACACGGAACCGACGCGGGAACAAAAAGACTTGGCGCGATGGGTTAATCAAACGGCGATATTTAATTCAGTGCCGCTGGAAGAATATAGGTAATCTTAATACACTCCCACGGGCGGAAGGAGGAAGCGTAAATGTTTATGGAAATAGTTGTAACTCAAAAAGGTTGAAATTTGGAAACGCTAAAAATTCGGCCCCGTTTCCGAGTTGCATTGTAATTTTCAAAAATAAATAGGGTGGAAAATTATGTTATATTTTGTTTTTATTTTAACCTTTATCGTGCTTATGTCGTGTCTTGATTATTCTCGGTGCAAACACGATGATTGTATAACCGGGGCTGGATTTACAGCGTGCAAAAAGTGCGGAAGAATTAAGTAATCTAATATGATAAAATAATACTTATGTCAGTCTATAATCTGTAAATACGGGAAGGAGTAGGGGAATGAAGAAGATATTGTCTTTGTGTGATTTAACCGGTAACATCGTCCAGGATTGGGCGGATGCCGGATACGAGTGTCACATAATAGACCTTCAGCATAACGGCGTATCATCGAGGGGGGGGGTGACTCGGATACAGGCAGATGTGCGGATGATAGCAGAGCTTGATTATACCGGATATTATGCCGTATTTGCCGCCCCGCCCTGCACTGATCTTGCGGTGAGCGGCGCGCGCTGGATGGCGCAGAAAGGTCTTGATGCGCTCACGGCTGCAATAGAGGTATTTTCGGCGTGTGTAAAAATTTGTAAGAAAAACGGCAAACGATACATGATTGAAAATCCCATCAGTACGATCAGCACATATTGGAGAAAGCCCGATTATGTTTTTAATCCATGCGATTATGGCGGTTACCTTAATCCGACTGGTGACGCATACACAAAAAAAACCTGTCTCTGGGTTGGAGAGGATTTTATAATGCCCGAAAAAAAACCAGTAGAACCGGAACTCGGAAGTAAAATGCACCTGTTGCCGCCATCCGAAGACAGGGCGAATTTGCGAAGCGAAACGCCGAGAGGTTTTTGTCGAGCGGTATTTTTGGCTAACAAATAACCCGCCCACGGGCGTAAGGAGGAAGGAAATGAGTGATAAAACAAATT
>JBBACM010000166.1:0-2880 GCA_041657045.1 Minisyncoccota bacterium | reverse complement strand
GTCTATTTGGGTTGTTCCCCAGAGATTTACATGCCCTATCCCATGTTCCCCCTCTTTCTCTTATTCCCCATCCCGCTGTTCTCTCTTGCTGTCTTCTCACAATGATGTCTATGGCATAATCCCTGATGATTGTCTGGCTTCCAGAACAATGGATCGCTCTGCCCCTTTACTGGGATTATGTGATCTACATCTTTGGATGGTATGTATCTTCCTTCCTTCTCACATTCAACACATAGAGGATGTTCTTTGAGATATGATAGTCTATATTTTGCCCACTCGTTATCATATCCTCTTTCTGCTGCTGTTCCTCTATGCCCGTCTGCTTGCTTCTGCCATTTTTGTTTTACTATCTGTTCATGCTCAGGACAGTATGTTTTGTCTGTCAGCTCATGGCAGTTGCTGTATCTGCATTGGTGCTTTGGACGCATAGGCAATTTACTCACGCTCCTTAAAATATGGGCAATTACCGATTGGCCTATTAGAAAACAAAAAGCAATTATCTATATGATACCTGTCTGCTTGTTCGCAATCGCATATACACCCATCGTCTATATGCTCACCATTTACTTCGTCTTCAAACGTTTCGTGATGTTCACAAAAACCGCAGGTTTTATCGCTATTGCTTATATTGCTCAATGTGCCGCAAAGGTTCATTACATCATCCCTCTATTAATCCAACTTTGAAATAACTTTCCTTGTCTACCTCGAGCATTTCCATTCCCATGAATGTTTTAAACTCAGGAATATCACAACAATTCATGTCCCGCGCTTTTCTCAGAACTTCATCATATTCTTTGTGCCCGAAAAATACGGCGTTGGGCCATACCTTTGTCATATATGCATTTTTTAAGTTTCCAACCCGATTAATCATCGCTCTCCTCCTTAATGAATTCAAAACAATTTGCCTCACACCACTCATCATAGTCCTCTATTTTGTATCTTCTCCCCCATAATGGATGATCTTCCTGTGCAATGATTCGTACCATTCTGCCCCCTGTAAGAGTGGCGTACCTCTTGTCGCCTATCATAAATGGACCTTTCTTTAATTTACCTTTCATGTGATCCACCTCCACATTAATTATATCATGCCTTTATCAATTCTTTTATCTGTTCCACGCTCAAAACTTCTGGATTTGATCCCGAATCATACCCCGGCTCAAGGCTCTCGTGTATCTTTTCCCCTGCCCTTATTCCTACAACTTTGTATGGCATTTCAAGAGCAGCAGCAAGATCTATTATCCTTATGCTTGGTATTCTGGGTATGTATACTTCGCCGCCCTGCATCTTGCTCAATGCATTAATGACAAACTGAATTGCATCTTGCATTGGGTAGAAAAATCTGGTCATATTCTCGTCTGTAACAGGAAGCTCTTTCACTCCATCGGCAATCATTTTGCGCCATTTGGGGATAACAGATCCATTGCTATTTATGACATTCCCATACCTAACCACGCTAAATCTTACGTCCTTTGACCCCTTATAATTATTAGCATTGATCATAAGTCTTTCTGCCATAGCCTTGCTTGCTCCATATGTATTGCATGGTTCGCAAGCTTTGTCCGTTGATATCAGCAATACTTTCCCGACGTTTCTATTCAGTGCCGCCCTGATGACGTTCTGTGTTCCGATCACATTTGTTTTAAGAGCTTCCTCCGGATCCTTTTCACAGGTTTCAATACACTTTATGGCAGCCGCATGGATGACTATATCCACATCTTCAAATGCCTGATATAGCCTTTCATAATCCCTGACATTCCCGATAAACCACCTTGCCCATATTGGATTACCTAACTCATTCCTGAGAGATTCCTGCCGTTCCCATCCCGTTGAAAATATGATTAGTTTTTTTGGCGGGTCTATTGAAAGATGTTTGGCAAATGCCGATCCAAATGAGCCGGTTCCCCCTGTAACAAGGATGATTTTATCTTTAAACATACTTCCTCCTTAGTTCTCTATTATGTTTTTTAAATAATAATACATTTCGCTATTTTTTTCTTTTAGCTCTTGACTTGTATGCTCTCTGTATGACCAGGGTTTATATGTTTCTAGATTTGAATACATATAGGCCATAAAGGCTTGTGCGAAGTATTCACGTGGGTTTGTGTTGGCATAGCAGTCCAACCCCTTTTGTTTTTTCCATCCTTTAATAATGTCCGGATCAACCATTGAGCAGTGGTCAAATATATAAAGGGCTTTTTCTTGATGATCATAATGTGACACTTCGTCAAGGCTTCTTCCATCGCCTAGGTGGTCACCCTCTTGAGCTAATCCTATGTATGATGGTTTAAATCTTTCGTTAAAACAATAAATCTGTGTTCCAAATTCGTTTGTTATGTCTATAAGTTTTTGAGGTATCGTTTTTAAATCATTGAGAACCTTGCTTGCCGTTTGGGCATTTGCAACCCTAACAAATCTCATAAAATTTCACTCAGTTCTTCGGGCGTGATTGCAAACGATCCCGAATCGAGCCCTGTGCTATCGGATAGTTTGTAATGTTTTTCCCATGCTTGAGGTTGATATTTTTTGAACAGGTCGAGGCCGATAGTATGGTCTGATATGGCTTTATATCTATATAAAAGCCCAACCCATTCACCATATTTTTCATATTCTTCGATGGTTGCCGGATATTTCGAAACACATTGTAAGAATTTATCATCGCTGTATGATGTTTTAATTTTTTCGACCAACTCACCTAATTCATCAGAGTTTTTATAGCTAACATAAACGGGCATCTTCCTCGGTATTTCTCCAACCAGCCAATCCAAATCCCGCCTGTTTGCTATCTTAACAAAGGGGATGTCGTAATTGAGCAGAAATTTCAATGACTCTAAATCAAACACCGACGATGTTGTTTTATAGCCCAGCTTCTTGGCGTAATCA
>JBBACM010000165.1:0-2885 GCA_041657045.1 Minisyncoccota bacterium | reverse complement strand
GTAATGGCTAATAAAATAAAAATGACAGCTCTGGTTCATCCGTTCAAGACTGAAAGAAAAAGACTTGAATTTGATGAAGGCACAACGGTTAAGGATATGGTTTTATATGCCCAGCCTGATGCCTATAAAATACGCCACGCTATTGTTTTTATTAACGGCAGAGTTATTCCTAAAAATATCTGGGGAGAACATAAGCCAAAGTCCGGAGAACTTGTCGAAGTCCGGGCGTTCCCAATTCCTCACGGGGGCGGTGGGGGCGGCGGTAAAGATATATTAAGAGTTGTTTTAATGATAGCGGTTGTTGCTTTAGCAATGGCTACTGGTGGAGCAGGATTAGCATTGATGGGTTTTGCTCCAGCTACAATCGCAGCCGGTGGTGCTTGGGTAACATTTGCTGGTGCAATGTGGGTTGGAGTTGTAAGTGCTATCGGGATGATAGCTATAAATGCTCTCTGCCCTGTAAAGACTGGCGCATTAGGTCAATTATCAGGTACTTCCACCACAGACAGTAACACTCTTTATATCGAAGGTTCAAGCAACTCATTAAAACCATTCTCACCTGTTCCCGTAATTTTAGGAAAATTCCGCTCAACGCCTCCGCAAGGTTCAAAGCCTTATACTGAAATGATTGGTAATGACCAGTTTATCCGTATGCTTTTTGTCTGGGGTATTGGACCAGTTGAAATTGATGAGAGCAGTATTAAAATTGGGGATACTTTATTAACCGATTTTAGTGATTATCAGATTGAGCATCGTGAAGGATATTCTGATGACGAACCTTTAACTTTATTCCCTAGCGCGATAAGTGAAGAAGATTTTACTATTGCATTAAAGTCAGTAACCGATTGGGTAACTAGGACAACGACTATTTATGCAGATGAGATAAGTTTAGATATTTCATTTTCTAACGGTCTTGTAGAATATGACGCAAATGGAAACAAACAATCAAGGTCGGTCAATGTAGAAATAGAATATCGTAAGACAGGAAGTGGAGATGATTGGTCGAAGATTGATACTTCAAACGAGAAGTTCCAGTCAACAGTTGATGCATCTTGGCTTAATAAGAGTTATGATTTATTAGATAGTATCACATTTACCGGAATCAAAACATCAGCTTCAAGATATGGAATTAGATGGGGCGTAGCGGAGCGCACTCAATATGACGTAAGAGTAAGACGGACAACGACAGATACAGATTCAACTATGATTGCTGATTTGACTTTCTGGACAGCATTGAGATCTATTACCGCGGAAAGCCCAGTTAATTCTCCTGTTCCTATTGCGATGACCGCAATAGTTATTAAAGCCACAGATCAACTTAATGGAATTATAAATAACTTCTCCGCTGTTGTAACCAGAGTTTGTAAGGATTGGGATGTTACTACGCAAACTTGGATTGAAAGAGCGACACAAAATCCGGCTTCTTTATTTAGATTTGTATTACAGGGTAACGGAATGGCTCTACCTCTTGCTGATGGAAGAATTGACCTTGACACTTTACAAGAATGGCACGAGTTCTGCGACTTAAAGGGTTTTAAATTCAATATGATTCGTGATTATACTTCTTCCGTCTGGGATACATTAAGAGATATTTGCGCAGCTGGCAGGGGAGCGCCTACATTGATTGATGGTAAATGGTCAGTAGTTATTGACCAAGAACAGACTGCTCCGGTAAGTGTGATAACCCCCAGGAATAGTTTTGGTATGTCAGGAGAGAAATTCTTTTTAGACCCTCCACACGGTTGGCGTATTCAATTTTCAAATGAAGATCAGGATTATGCAACTGATGAATATAGAGTTTACCGAGATGGATATAATGATAGTAACGCAACTAAATTTGAGTCTTTAGATTTATTAGGTGTTACAGATCCAGACCAGATTTATAAATTAGGGCGTTGGAGAATAGCGCAAGTCCTTAATCAGCCGGAACGCTGGACATTCAAGCAGGATATGGAATTTTTAACTTACCGTCGTGGAGATTGGATTAAGATTGCTCACGATGTAATGATTGTAGGATTAGCTCAAGGCAGGGTAAAAACTGTAACGCTTAATGAAGACACATCCGTAATATCCGTTGAGCTTGATGAAGAAGTTACTATGGAAACAGGAAAAGATTATGGTGTAATTATCCGCACGCTAGATAATCCAAGCCTTTCTGCTCAAGTAGTTACAGTTGAGGGAGTGTCAAAGACTTTAATTTTTACAGACCCGATTGTCGGGATTGGCTCACCATTAGAGCAAGCAATCAATATCGGAGATGTTTTCTGTTTTGGCGAGTTTGGAGAAGAAACAGAAGATGCGACGGTTATTTCAATCTCTCCTAACAGTAATTTACAAGCGACAATAATCGCTGTTCCGTATAGACCGGCAATTTATGCCTGTGATGAAGAAGAAATCCCAGCATTTGTAACCAAAGTAACTCCGCATATTTCAATTCCCGCGCCGAATATTACATCAATAGTATCTGGTGAGGATGCTATGGTTGTAAGTGCTACAGGAACGGTTAAAATAAGAATAGGAATAAATTATGATCCTTTAGACACTACTGTTTGGGGAACAGGTAGCTCAATAGTTGTTCAGATTAGACATTCTGGTACAGAAGAAGCTTATTATCCTGCGGTCATAGAAGAACAGGGCGAAGGTTATGTATTTATTGGGGATGTAAGACCCGATGAAGTTATTGATATTCGTTTAAGATTTAAGGTTAACGGAAGACTTCTCCCTGGCCCCTGGACAACTGTATTAGCGTATTCTGTATTAGGAAATGCTATCCCTCCGGCTGATGTTACTAATTTTACTTATACATTCCTCAAAGAATTAGTAATGAGTTGGGATAAGAATAAACTGTGGGGAGATTTAGCCGGTTATGAAATCAGAGATGAAGA
>JBBACM010000164.1:0-2888 GCA_041657045.1 Minisyncoccota bacterium | reverse complement strand
CAGAAAGTCTATACAGACGGTTCAGAACCTGCAAGTGATTGGTCTATTTCCAATGTATTCTCGAATATAGGATGTAAGGCTATGTATTCAGCCCAAGAGACTCCGATCGGAATAATTTATTTGGGGAGTGATGGGCTATATAAATTTAACGGTCAATACTCTACCCTTTTATCTGACTCTATAACCCCGGAGATAAAAGATATCCTTGAGTCTAACCGTCCAAATGTTTGGGCGCAATATCATAAAAGTGTTTATTATCTAGCTTATCCCTCTAAAGAAACTTCGGTAGCTTATAATAACAAGATACTTTTATACGACCTTGTTACAAACTCTTTTTCCATAGACATACTATCAGCCAACTGTTTTACGACCTTTAATTCAGGAACTGACTGGGACACATTATACTTTGGTTCTTCTGTTAACGGAAAAGTCTATAATTATACTTTTCAGGCTTACGAGATTAATCATAGGAGACATTCTGATTTCACAGGAACTTGGACTGATGCCCGGTATATCCCTACGGGAATACCCGGAGGAGACGCTAATTATCCTATCATAGAAATAGCACGGACTGAAACAATAGACGAACTTACCGGGACAATAGATGACTTGACAGGTTCAATAGACAGGGATAGCCTTACAGGTTCTTATGTTTCACAGGCACTTAATACTGGGGCTTCTAAATATGATAAACTTTATTGGAATGAGCAATTAAAATCTTCCGGGGATAATGTTACTTTAGCGGTAAGAAGTGCGTCAAGCGAAGCAGGGCTTACAGCGGCTTCTTGGTCAAGTGAATACTCCGACCCCTCTGGAAGCGATATTTCAGCCTTAACCGCAGGGGATTGGACGCAATACAGGATTTCCTTAACTACCGATGATTACGACCATAGCCCCAATCTTTTAAACTATGTCCGTCTGACTTACTTTAAAGAAGCTGAAGTAAGCGAAACATCCATTCCTATGCACTGGGAAAGCGGATATTTAGATTTTCTCCCAGGGTATAAAAAGAAGCTTAATAAGATACAGATTTATTATGTAGGAAATGAAGGGTCTTTTACAATTAAATTTACCAATTCTAAAGGCGATATTAACTCCTTTACGGTAAATATGGCAGATAATCCAAACTTCTACGAAGGATATTTTGATACCGGTATATCTGATGAACTCTTTAAATACGAGATTATTAACGACGATCTTAATACTTTAACCATAAGAAAGATAGTCTTGAGTATGGACATCTTACCCTATCAATGAAAAAGATACTTCTAGTGATATTATTATTAAGTCTAACCCTTAACTGTCAAGCTTCCGAGGTGTTGTCAGGAGAAAATTACCAGGATGAGGCTTCTGTATTAAATGAGGAATTAAGAAAAATATTTAATGAAATTGAAAATTCAAATAATTCCTTTAATAGCAGTATTGACAGTGTTTTAGATACAATCGCAGTTAAATATATATATTTTCTTATTCCGGATGATGTCCTTTTAATAGGTTCAGATAAAATAGGCAGGATATACGTTGATTTCTCTGGAACAATAACTGAAGTCCAGGCTTCTGTGAAAACCGCCCCTACCGGAGCGGATTTAATAGCTGATATTAATATCAACGGTTCAACTATTTGGTCGACGCAGGCAAATAGGATTACGATTTCTGCTTCTGGATATACCGCTACGCAAACAACTTTTAACACTACAACTTTCTCAAGCGGAGATTATTTTACAATAGATTTAGATCAAGTAGGAAGCACGGTTGCCGGGGCTAAACTTGTGGTTAGGTTAAAGGTGGTGAAAACTTGAAACGAATATTAAGATTATTATTTTTAATGATTTTTATTTCAACGGTTAAGGTCTATGCCGTTGATTATAATTGGGCAGCAGATGCCGATAGCGTTAAAACTTCTGGTGGTTCAAGTTCTGGAGATACTGGAGGCAATAATTGGCCTCGTAATGGTGGGACAACAGAAGATATATTTGATAATAACAACGTAACCTATCGTTATTATGGACATCAATCTACTACTAGGCATTGCACTTGTGAATTATGGGGACAATCAGATTTTAAAGATCCTCAATATATAAATAAAATAGTCTCAACAGCCATTATTAGCCAATATTGCAACGCTCTTTATACTTTTTCTTATACTATATCGGCATATTATGCAGGTGGATGGCATACTATAGGAAACAACTCTTGGGTCAATCAGCACCCTGTTCCTGGAGGGAGTGTTGATGTTTCAGCCACTTTTGATAATTTGAATTTGAGTGGAGTAACTTCTGTGAAGACATATTTTTATGGAAGCGTTTCATCTAATACTCCATTCAACTACGTTGATATTCAAATAAATTCTTATGAACTCCAAGCTTGGGGGCCATTACCAACAGGATATAATTCTTTTATAATTGATTAAGGAGGAAATATGAAAAAGATACTATTGGGATTGTTCTTAAGTATATGTTTAGTGTCAAACGGTTATTGTGTGGACGAATGGTCAAAAGCAGACCCCCAAGGTTCAAGAGACGCTTCCGATATAGACGCTTATGTCGCAGCGAATAACTCTGCCCTTGATAGATACTTGGCTTACGGAAGGCACGATTGTAAACTTTCCTATGCCTCTGAAAGCACGATAACTGTCGGTGCAGGTTCAATAGTCTGCTCTAATTCTACCGGCGAAGTGCGCAGGATGAGAGCGAATACCACAGCGACCACAGTTAGCTGGTCGGATATAGATACTGGTTCAGAAAATGACTCTACTACTTATTATCTCTGGGCGATCGGGGATGCAGATACTACGACTTTTACGGTAAAGATTTCTTTAAGTTCAACAGCTCCCGGGAGCTCTACTTATTATAAACGTTTAGGAAGTTTTTACAATGACGCTGATAGCA
>JBBACM010000163.1:0-2901 GCA_041657045.1 Minisyncoccota bacterium | reverse complement strand
CCTCCGCCACCAAACACGGTAATTATACTAAATATAGAATCGCCACCATTAGATCCAGCATTGCCAGGATCTAGGCCTCCAGCACCTCCAGTTCCGACTGTTATGCTTATTGTTCCTGATACGGAAAATCCAGATGCTGTTAAAAATCCTCCACCTCCTCCAGCACCTCCAGCAGAATTTGTCCCATGTGCTCCTCCGCCTCCCCCTCCACCAACAACAAGATACTCTACTTCGGTTACTCCGGCAGGAACTTCCCAATTAGTCGTTCCAGTTGCTGTTCCTGATAAGGTGAATTTATTAATAACATATGAACCATCATAGCTCTCTGCACATTCTATTACTCCAGCGATAGTTGCTGCTGCACAAGTACTTGCATATTCTGATGGAGGAGTAGTAGAAAATCCTGTTGAAGAAGAATAACTATATGTATATGAGTTAGAGAGAACTGTTGAAATGGTAAAATCAGTTCCATCCTCTGAGGTATAGGTGTAGTATCCGGAAAGAGGATCAACAGGAAAACTTGAAAAATATTCAGGGATAAGAGCTGAGGTAAGGTTGCTGCAACTGCTTCCGATATTACATAAGGCTTCAATAGGATATGTTCCTGTTGTACCGTATGAAATAATAACTGTTCTCAAGGCATCAATATCCGTCTTTCTTTTAGCGTCATAAGAAGCAGAAGATGCTCCCTTTAAAGATACAACAATTAAACCGGAAAGGATTCCGATGACAGCTATAGCGACTAATATTTCAATTAAAGTAAAAGATTTATTCCTAACAGACATACGATTATTTTAACATACGCAATCTATTCTTTCAAACATTCCTTTGTCTTAATTATTATCTTTTCTAATATAAATAGGCCCTCCCAAATCAAATAAAGAAAGGTACCGCTTAAACATAGAAAATTTTACTCCCAGAAACTCCAAAAATAAAGAATAAATAACACCGCAGAAAATGCCCATAAGAAATAGGCGTATTTTACAAGATAAGTACCGCTTGGTCCCTCCTTTTTTCCCTTCCTCCAAACTATGTAACCAAGGATAGCGATTATTATCGCCAAGATAAGCAAAATATTATCGCTAAACCAAGGAGGCAAATTGAATCTCTTTAAAAAATCGGGAAGGAATGATGCTAAAGATGCCATAGCAGAAGTATCTTCGGGTGTTTCTTCTGAGTTTTCTTGATTCGTCAAATCTTGTGATCCTGAACCAGATTGCCCTAGTTGCTCAACAGTTGCTGATCCTCCCGTAGTACCGACTATTCCCGTCGACTGAGGCTCATTGTTTAATTCTTGTTCAATCTTTATTTTCGAACGATCCATTACAAAACTATATTCTCTTCCGATGGTCGCCGGAGAAGCATGCGAAACAACCCTATAATAATAAGTTTGTCCAAGTACTAGACCTGTCAAGATTATTTTATGAGAAATTACTTTTTCTACTCCGGAAGCATCTCCTGATTTATAATAAGCATAACCAAAAGATGGTTCGCCTTTTGAAAAATCAAATGTATTTGGCTTAGTGTCATAAATTACTGAACTGGTTGAAGCATAATTCGTTTGCCAAGTTATTTCGACTTCATTTACTTCGTTTACTTGCCTACTTCCTTCTCCGCTTATAGTTAATCCAGGCGGAATCGCTGCTCCTCCACCACCACCGCCCACGCTATAGATATTCGCATTAACTGTTTCGTGAGGATTATCAGTTGTTCCTTCTCCTTCAAACCCAACAAGCAAATCAAATCCAACTGTCGCATTTTTGAAAGAATTATCCGTGTCCGGACTGAGAGACATTTTAAGGTCGTATTGTTCTGTTAATCCGTTGCTTATTTTAGACAAATCTACTTCTCCAGCTGCAAAAAATTTTGTCAGTGTATCGCTAAAGATAACACTGCTTCCGTGCTTTATTTCTAAATTCAATTTTCCGGAAAATCCAGACGGATCTTTTTTATTAACAGCTTCGATTATTGCTTTTTTTTCTTCACCACTCGTGTTTGTCACTTTTATAAACCTAGTCACCGTACCGCCCGGAATAAAATTTGCCTCTTCAAAAAGCGGAGTTTTTTCAAATTGTACCACAAGCCCGGCCGCCATTGTTGAGCCAATACCTGTTGTAAAGCAAAAACTGAATACAAGAATTAATATTTTAAATAGTTTCGGGTGTTTCATTTGATTCAATATTATTTTGTTCTGTATCGGTAGATGTATTTTCTGAATCTTGCGTCACATTATCAGTTGTTTGACTTACTGTTTCTTGTTCTAAATTGTTTTCAACTTCTTCTTGGTTTTCTAAAACTATTGGGTCTTCAGGCTTTATTTCATTAATCTCCGGCACCTCAATAATTTCTCCACTATTTTGCTCTTCGCTTAAAGGCATTTCTCCAGATACTGAACTGCTTTGTTGTTCTAATACCAATAATCCATCGTCTTGCCCTTTTTCTAAATCTGGAACATATTCTTTTTCAGCTAATAATTCCTGCTCTCGGTTGATATAATATGATAAATCAGCATCAGATTCATCTGATAAGTTAAGGGTGCCCGGAGTTCCAAGGTCAAGTATATCCGGATAATCCCAGTATATCCTTGTGCCTAATAAATCAAGACAGGTATGCCAGCTTGATTGATTCGCACCGTTACCAGGACTATCGTTTCTCTCCATTGAAAGATGGAATAAGAAACCTTCATATCCGGCCGCAGGCAAGCCGTTGCCATCATCCGCTGTGTCAATCAAATTAGAAGGAATTGCCCAATCTGCTTTATATATCTTTATTTGTAAATTAGCATCACGCAAATCAACATTTACATCAATTAAGTCCGGCGTAACGCTAATTCTTGAATCGCTTTCACTAAAACGAGAAATCAGGAAATATCCATTCGCCGGAATCGTTTCGTTTGGGATT
>JBBACM010000162.1:0-2915 GCA_041657045.1 Minisyncoccota bacterium | reverse complement strand
CACTAGTTCTGAATCTTCTGTCAGCTCCAGCAGCCCTTCCTCTGTAAGCTCCAGTGTTAGTTCAGAGTCATCGTCAAGTAGTCCCAGCTCGGTGAGTTCTGTTTCTTCCACCAGCAGTTCGAGCAGCTCGTCATCAACAAGTTCTTTGAGCAGTCCCAGCTCTACCAGCTCTGCATCTTCTGTGAGCAGCACGTCCAGCTCGACCTCCTCGCCGAGCTCGTTGAGCAGTCCTTCGTCTGCTTCTTCAAGCATCAGTTCAACATCGAGCCCCAGCAGTTCCGTCAGCAGTCTATCGTCGGTGAGTTCAACATCGAGCCCCAGTAGTTTGAGCAGCTCGCTGAGTAGTCTGTCATCAATAAGTTCGTCCAGTAGCACCTCGTCGGTCAGTTCTACGAGCAGCGAGTCCAGCTTGAGTTCCGTTTCTTCGATTAGCTCCTCTAGCAGCTCCAGCAGTGTAAGCTCTGTGAGCAGCACTTCGTCGGCGAGTTCGAGTCCCAGCAGTGGGTCCTCTGCCAGCTCGGTCAGCTCCGAGAGTTCTCCCAGCTCGATCTCGGGTTCCAGTGTGAGCAGTTCGTCCAGTGAGTCGAGCCCCTCGTCAACCAGCAGTTCGAGCTCGTCCGTCAGCTCTGTCAGTTCGACCAGCAGCACGAGCAATGAAAGTTCTGTGAGTTCCAGTTCGACTTCCTCACCAAGTTCTGCATCTTCAGTCAGCTCCACCAGTTCCGGATCGTCCTCTACTTCGTCGAGTACTTCCAGCCCTTCCTCTTCGTCGAGCATGTCCACCTCATCGGTGAGCAGCAGCTCCAGTTCTTCATCCTCGTCGGTGTCTTCATCCAGCAGCATCAGCTCAGTTAGTTCCACGAGCAGCTCCAGCTCCGTCAGTTCTGCCTCCAGTACGTCGAGCCTCAGCAGCAGTTCCAGCTTGAGTTCGTCTGTCAGTTCCTCTTCTTCGGTTAGCAGTCAAAGCTCCACAAGTTCGGTTAGTTCCAGCTCCAGTTCCAGCAGTGCTTCTTCCTCTTCCAGCAGCATCAGTTCCAGTTCCTCCCCCAGCTCTGTGAGCTCAGAATCGTCCTCCACCTCATCCAGTTCCTCGGTTAGTTCTTCCAGCACATCGTCCTCGCAAAGTGGTTCCAGCGAATCCAGCTCGTCGAGCATATCCACTTCCTCAGGTAGCAACTCATCGAGTCTGTCATCTCAGTCAGAGTCTTCCCGATCGTCGAGTTCTTCGGTCAGTAGCTCCAGCGTCCACACGTTGTTCCCGGCCGGGAAGACTGTCATCACGATCGGGGCTACCCAATGCACCATCGCGGTGGTGGGTGCCGACGGATCAATCGAGGAAAGAGATGGTATCGTTTCGGGGTCTTTCGGGTATACTGGGCTGGAGGAGGGCACGGCGAGCAAGGTGGGAGCCGCCGGCAAGCTGGCGGTGAAGATCGGTGGATCGTCGGCCTCGGTCGCGAAGGTGGGGGCGAATTCAGTGACGACGGAGAAGCAATTATGAGCCTGATCTATGCCTACTCGAACAAGGGACTGACCGAGGACATCACGATCCAGGATTCCGCCGGAGCCACCGTCACCCCGGGAGCAAGCGACAAGGTGCGTGTCATCATCGGAAGGGATGGAGAGACTGCCAAGCTCACCGTTACCAGCGACGCCCCGACCGCCAACGGAAGCAGCATCACGAAGGGGGTGATCAACCGGCTGAGGCTAGACGCCAGCGACCTGAGCTTCACCCCCGGCATCTACACGATGACCGTGGACCTGTACGATCATTTGGATGCGGCTGAGTGGAAGTGCGTCAGCCGCCAGGTGTTCTGCCTGGAGGGCTCCACGGCGTCCCACATTGTGGACGTCTCGGAGATCCTGTTCGAGTTGGGGCTGTCGGCCACCGTGACCGAGGAGCAGCGGGGCATGGCCCTGGGGGCCATTGCGGGGGCTGAGGCGGCCGTGCGTAGATACCTGGGCTACGATCCGTTGATCGCCTCCCGCGTCGAGTACCACCCGTCGCAGCCCTTCCAAGCTCAGATCTCCCGGGGCATCTGGGAGGTAATGGAGCAGCGGGCGGTCTTGCGTCAGGTGTCGGAGGCTGCGACGAACGAGCTGCAACTCCAGCACCTGCCGATCCGCGGGACGCCCTTGGTCGTCGTGCGGGTGGACTACGACGGCCGGAGCGAGTCGAGGGTGGGGTCCTTTCCTGTGGAGAGCGAGAAGGTGATCGGTCAGGACTTCTGGCCGAACTACGATTGCGTGGATGCCTCCGGGGTGAAGGTCTGCCGGGACGGGGTCCTGAGGACGATCGGCCTGTGGCCTACCACCGCCGGCACAGTCAAGATAACCTACACCGCCGGCTACACGCCGGATGAGTTGAGGGGCAGCGATCCGATCATCAACGGTGCCCCGATCTGGGAGGCCACCAAGGAGGAGGCGGTCCGCAGGGTCCGCAGGATTGCGGCTCAGAAGTACGGCAGGGTGGGACTTCCTGCTGGAGTCTTTACGAGCGAGAGCCTTGGGAGCTACAGCTATTCGATGGACTCGGCCACTGTGGCCAGGTTGTTCGGCGGGGACCTGTTGCCGGAGTCGAAAGAGAAGCTGTCGAGCTTCGTCAACATGGGTTGGTACTTGGGGTCGTAGTTAGAAATCAAGAGAAAGAAGGTGGAATGATGACGGAGAGAGAACAGTTGAAAGAGGAAATGAATGTCCTACTTCGCTCAGGTTTTATTTTGTCTGGACATATGGAGGTCGAATCCAGGACTAAGGATCGTTTACCAATTCTCGATGCCAGGGAAATTGATTCGTTTAGAAAGGGATTCATGGAGGAATTGGGGAGGCAGAGTGCCAGGGATCTCATTGCCTTCCTGCGTCCTTCAGGCAAGGTAAGTAGCACCGTGACAAGTTATGGAGATCCGGCTGTTGTG
>JBBACM010000161.1:0-2934 GCA_041657045.1 Minisyncoccota bacterium | reverse complement strand
GTTACATAACCACCGTTTTCGGTGTCGATCCTTTTCTCAGTTTCCGGCAAATAGACATAAGGCGTATGGTTTTTCTCAGCTTCGGCCCTTAAAATAGCCTGGGCCGTATCCCTGGCATCCTTTTCGTCCAGATAGTCTTTCTTTAGTAGCTTATCGAAGTTATCCTTGGCTTCTTCCCATGTCTTTTCAACATCTGAACACGGCGCTTCGGTTGACTTTATATCCTTCTTGGCCTGACCGAATAACTTTTTCTTGAATTCGGTAATTTCCTTGACCTCAGCCCTTGCCGCTTCCCGCAGGGTTGCCGCGTGTTTCCGCTCATCATCATTAGTGATTACGAGCGACTTTGACGCTTCCAGCATGGCAACGGCATTGGATCGCCTTTCCGATAGCCATTCGCCTATGAACTTTACAACGGCCTCACGCTTGCTTTGCTTGCTAAGATCATCGGCAAAGGCTATGCCAAAACCCTCAGCCGGGACGAGTGCGGTGGATTTAGACATTAGAAACTCTCTGTGGTATTGGTGGTGATGGGTGGGGTGGACAGGGACAATATAAACTCAACTCCATTTACCAACTTCTCAACGGTGTCAAACTCCAAATTTTTCCCCGTTTCCATATAGAGTGAGAGTTTCGTTTCATCATTACCAGAATTATTAAAATGCCAGAAATTTACCGTGATGCAAATTGATTTTTGTGGATATTTTTCTTTTAATTTCTCCATACAGGCTTTGATTTTTTCTTCCATCATTTTCCTCCTAAATAATTTTCTGCTGATAAGCAGTGTATCCACATCTCCCAATTTTCTTTAAAGGGCCAAATTGCTTTCTTCCACTTGCCCCATGAATCGTAATGCCACGACACCAGATGCACGTTGGGCATATCGACTAACCCCTCAGATATAGCGCACAGGGCATTTGCCGCAAGCTGTACGCCCACCAGCTTGTCGCGTAGGCGGCTCATGGGCTTGAAGTCGATCACCGTATTGCCAGCGATTGCGTCCACGGTGCAAGCAAATCGCATTTCTTTATTCAGCAGCGACTTTTCCACAGCAGACATGGCATATACGTTTTCCATATAGACCTTTTCCCAGCCCTTGACAATAGCGCCAAGATCAAATGTTTCGTCTGCCGGAAACTTAGCGTCCATGTCCAACGTGCCGTTGTTGAAAGCGGCCACGTATTTATGGACAGTCGTGCCGAACTCCCGCGCTACGAACAGCTTGTCAGGCGGTATGCTGGAAAAATCATGCCACCGCGCCAGAACGCCAGTAGGGTGCGGCAACTTCTGATTGCCAAGCCAGTATTCGTGCTTTTCAGGATCGTACTTAAATGTAGCCGCGTGTTCAGCGATCATGATGCACCTTTCTTTTGGGCAATCGTGCGCCGCAGCGAACCCATAATGAATTTTAACTGGTTGAAAGACTTGCTGGCATCGAGTGAGTCTATGCCGCGAAAACCTTTTTCCTCGTTTGATGTCAGAGTTTTCAGCCATAAGGCCATACTACTTTCATTCGGGAAATGGGTTGCAGCTAAGTCGCGGATGGCATCACGCAATCCGTCAACCGTGCTTTCGTTATGCTCGACCTGGGGTTGCGCTGGCGCTTGCGGCGGATCTACTGGTTTTCCAAGATCATCTACCCGCTGTGTCCGATGTTCTGACTCTGCCGGGTGCTCCGGCGCTTGCACCGGCTCGGCTTTCGCATCATATACCGGCTCGGCCTTTTTCAGCGGCGGCGGTGGTACGTTTGCCTTGCTTGCGGCGGCTGTGGTTGTGGTTGTCCAATCCTCAGACTCATCATAGGTGCCAGCGAACACGCCCTGGAAAGCACCACGCAAGCCCTGCGCCTCGGCCACCTTCTTGATAAGCGTTTCCTTCATCTTGATCCACAATGCTTGCCCCTTATCATATTCAGACAGCTTTACGAAAGTAAAAAACGGATGCGTCTGGTTCTTTTTGTAAACTACGCTATAAGCTCCAAGCAAATTCCCGCGATCCGTAAGGGAATATGAGTGCTTGGGGATGCCGTTTTCAACCGTGAACTTATCATTGGAGTACACGGCATCGGCAACATGGCCGTCATATTCGGGCTGCTCTTGGGCTTTCATGCGGTAGAAATCACGCCCAAGGAATATGCTTGCGGCCTTTCCCTGATCGTACTTCACTGCCCATATTTCGCGCTTGAACGGGTTAGCGCCAAGACTTTTTCCAAGAGTAACAAAGAACGCGAACTCTTTGTCTGTCAAAGTTGGCGCAAACTGTTCTCGCACTTCACTTAGATTTTCCCATACACTCACCGCATTTTTGGTTTTTAATTCAATGTTTTCACTCATTATTTTCTCCCATATTATTTAATGCTTCCAAACCTTGCGATCCGGCATAAACATCAAACCCCAAGTCTTTTGCTTGATTCTCAGTTAATGCCACAATGGTTATTTTTCTTTTTGGTTTAGGCGGCAATGACTTAAATTCCCACCATTCGCTGCCGTCGTATTCGTGCCTTTCCAGCCACCAGTTTTTGCCTACAACCAGCAAATCTTCGGCAACCTCCGCTCCGCCATATCCAGAATCGTACTCCACGTTGGCGACAATAGCGAAATTTTCCCAAGTGGAATATGATCCAACCGATCCAACCCATAACACATCGTCCGGTGTTTTGCCGTTGTCTTTTAGTTTTTCCGCGGTTTCTTTAAGTAAATTTACCATGTATCCTCCTTTTTAATATCCAAAATACACCGCAATTCCCTTTACGCATACCGCAAACACACAAAAAATAAATAACCAGAACAAAATGTCCACCACGCAAAACTTTTCATCGCTGTAAAATTTCATTCGACCTCCTTATTGTACTACTGTTATGTAGTAATTCAAATGATTTTTCAACTTAATTCTCAAGAATTTTCCTTTTCCTTTTTCATCTCGCCGTCAATTATC
>JBBACM010000160.1:0-2951 GCA_041657045.1 Minisyncoccota bacterium | reverse complement strand
TATTGCTGACCGACTGGAGGCGGTACCGGTGACGCAGACAGTGGTAGCCCAGGCCAGAGCCGACAGACTGCGCGAGACGCTCAGACGCGCGCTCGCACCGACTGAACCGGTGGTCGTCATTGCCGCTACCACCGAGCCCGGCATACCCATCCCGCCACCGGGACCGAATGCCAGCGACGAGGACGTAGAGGCCTTCATCGAGGGCCTCTGCCGGCGCAACCCACACATGTAGCTTGACCCGATATATCGCGCGTGATATGATGCGCGCGAGGTGATGAGAATGGTAGACAAGCAGATGGGCAGGCCGCCAGTATTCGCGGCCGACCGGGTACACGTGGACCTGAGGATACCGCTGGAGCTCCGCGAGCTCGCCCGGCAGAGGGCCGCCACCGAGGGCACATCACTCGGCACGTGGATCGGCGACCTCGTGTCGGTGACTCTGACCGGCGAGCCGATGCCCAGGGCGCAGAAATAGTTTGCGCGACCCCTTGACAGATACATACCACGATATATAATGTACCTGTCAGACGGAGAGAGACACCCACAGGAGGCGAGCACAGATGGCAATGACAACCGAGCAGCAGGTCAGCATACTGGCAGTCATCACCACGAGCGACGAAGCGGGCAGGCACTTCACCGAGGTCTAGCCCGCTGACGAGCCTCGGGCGCGAGGCGAAACGGGGCGCACGCCCCGTCCGGGATGCAACTACAGCCGCGATGGAGAGAGACAGATGAAGATCGCGAGAGTCGAGGACCCGCAGGGCCAGCAGCACGAGGCGTACAGCATCGTTTCGGACAGCGGCCACACATACGTGGTGCGCTACGAGGGCTGCCCGGACGCAGACGGTATCGCCAACCTGTGGAGTTGCACGTGCCCCGCCGGGCAGCACGGCCGCGACTGCAAGCACCTCCGCGCGGTACTCGCAGCCACATTGGACGAGTACGGAGACCCCATTGAGTACGAGGTCGGCGAGACGGTGGCGTAAGTAGACAACACAACCGCCACGGGCGGCACGAGGAGTGATAGCTGTGGAGAATGCTCACGTCACGAAGACAACCGATGCGATTGACGCCATCATAGCAATGCAGGCCGCAGAGCCGGGCGCAGATCGCGACCTCACCGCCGACGAGCAGGCCCTCGCCGATACCATCCTCGACGCAGAGGACGGCTATGTCGTCCTCCGCGCGGAGGCGGGCGAGGAGTACGAACAGCCGGTGTGGTACCTGACAGACGACGAGACGCCAGACCTGGCCGACGGCTCAGAGCACACATCTTGGCCCGCCGGTCAGACGTGGCGCCGGGTCGGGGCAGACGAGCCAACAGAGCCCGCCGCCAAGGGCACGGCGCAAGCGGCAGAGGACTGGCCGCTCCGGCACGAGGACATCACCGACGCCGACGACGCAGCAGGCCTTGCGCGCATCGAGCTGCTCGACGACCCATCGGGATGGTGCCGCTATGTTCCGACCTGGCAGCCCGTCGCCTGGGTCGAGGCCTACGCCGCCGCCTACCGGGCGGAGTGGGAGGCGCGCTGTGCGCAAGACGCTTGAGATACCACTGCCGAAGGAGGGGCGCTTCACCGTACCGATGGACGCCCCGGGCGGGCGCGTAGTCTTCGCGGACTGCGCGAACTGGAACGAGGTAATGGAGCTCGTCGCCGCATACCGCACGAGGGGCCACGTCACCGGGGAGGTTCCGGTGGCCAACGACCGGGGAGATGTCGTCTGGATCAGTTTATCATAGCACTGACAGCCGCCACGGGCGGCGAGGAGTGATTGAGATGGCTTCGCGCACATCAGAATGGCGTCATCGCACCGGTCGCTGCGCGCCCCGGCCAGACCCGCCTGGCCATGACGCTGTCTGGTGTGCCGCCAGCGAGGCAGACATCCGAGAGTGGGCGGACCACGGGGTCCGGCAGGCCTGCCGGGCCGCGCAGAGCTGGTGGGGGCAATGGGAGACCATCGCTCCCGAGGAGGTCCAGCGGGAGTTGCGGGCGGTGGCGATGCTGCGCATCTGCGAGATCAGCGCAGACCGCCGCAGGGACCAGCCAGGCTTCATGGTGGTGGCCTCCCGGTATGCTGCGCAGTCCTACATCCGCCAGCACGTCATCGGATGGCTGAAGCGCACAACCGAGATGGCCTGCGCGCCCGCCGAGGACATAGCCGTGCCCGAGAACTGTGTTGAGCTGGTCGCCGGGCTCATGGCCCAGTTCCCCAGCGACCAGTGGGACAACTGGCGGGATCATCCCGCCGAAACCGGAACAACCATCCGCAAGATGCTTTCTGGCGCCACTGGCGCCGAGGAGGTCCATGATGGCTGCGCATGAGATAGCCGCGCTGACAGCCGACATGAGATGTACGAGTTGCGGGCAGCCGTTCTCGGTGGGGCTCTTGAGCCTCATCGACAAGGGCATTCGGTACATGCCCACACATTGTCCGGCCTGTCTGGACAGGCGCCAGCGGAGGCCCGTTGTGGCCCTGCGCACAGAGTGCGTCCGGGAGTGGCCGGCGGTGCGCATCCACTCGTTGCCATGCGAGTGGACGGCCTTCCGTGCACGGGAGGGCGACCTCCCGGACTGGAAGATTACTGTCAGGGGGAGCCGCTACGGCGCCGCTTGGCAGGGCCGTATCGACATTCGCGCCCCGCACAAGGCGTTCCACAATCCGCCCGCGGCGGGGGACGTGGTGAGCGTCAGGGAGATGCGAGGGGACAGGCAGGTGTTGGTGCTGCGCTACCAGCGCGAAACCCTGCACAACGGAACTGTAGAGTGCCGGAGGTACCTGCCGGTCACCGCCACCGCCGCCGACATTGCCGCCGCCGAGGCAGAGAGCGGCGGCAAGGCCGAGCTGGTGGCCGAGGTCCGCACGTGGCTGAGCCTCGGCAGCCCCATGGCAGAGTCGGCCGACCGCGCTATGCTGTGGATGACAGCCTACAGCAAGACCACCATCAAGGG
>JBBACM010000159.1:0-2964 GCA_041657045.1 Minisyncoccota bacterium | reverse complement strand
AGCATAGGCAAGCGAATCACAAACATCATCCCATCTTGAACTACCAATAGTTAACAACTCTTCACGTGCTTCTATATGAGTTGCATGAATATAATATTTACCCTGCTCAAACAATGGTTGTAATGCAGCCACAACTCTTTGTTTTTTATTCCTCGTTGATACATTAGTTACTGAATTAGTGAATGAGTTCTTTAGTTCAACAATCGGGATACTTAGTATCTTTCTTTCTTCACACTTACGCAAAAAACTATCAAAGAAAGCCTTTTCAGTTCCGCTATTAGGAACGCCCACCGAAACTAATGTATCTCTGTATCTTAAATATAAATTTACAATACTATCTTGAAACGAACCAATGGGGTCATGTGTTCTAATGTAGTCCACTAAGTAATGATTACCCTGCTGGTCTATAGCAACAACAGACGCCACCTTGTAATCAGCAGTCTCATCATCTGAATAGGCAGGGTCTACTGCAATAACACATGAATATTGTTTCGGCAGTTCTGTCCAGTATCTTATATGTTTTTCTTGTACGGGGGCAGTTTCGTTAGATACTGGATTATTTAAATACTCCGCACTGAACGCCCAAGAACCTATTTCGTTCTTTCTTGTTTGTAATCTATTGTGATTCCAGAGTTCTCCCCAAAGTTCATGCCCGGGTTCTTGTACGCCATTGACGTATGCTTGGTATTTCTCTTTATGCCAACCATTGGGCATAACCAATAAGTCAGAAAGAACAGAAAGCGGGTGAATAATGGTTCCTATGATAATAAACTGACCATCCGGCATTAAAGTGTTAATACAAGCTTTGAACAACCAGTCTTTTAACTTCTTGCGTTGTTCTTCGCTCTCAACGCTTTCGTCAGTCTCTATGTCATCGCAGATAATAACATCAGGTCTAAATCCTCGTATCTGCCCGCCAGCACCCCTAGCTCGAATAGTAGTACCAGTCTTTAAGATAATCAGATTCTCTGTCCACTTCTCGGTTCTTAGGTCGCCAAACATGTCCTGAATCATCTGATTTGATTCAATCTCACGTTTTATATCTCTCAAAAACCCAATAGCCAGCGTTTCGGAAGCACTTATAAGGCAAATGTCTTTTGCTTTACCGAATATCGCCAACCATAATGGGTAAAAGCGGGAAATTATGGTAGATTTAGCAAACCCTCTGGGAGCTGCAATCACCAACCGCTTATTTTTAGGCAATAAAGCATAAATATCTTTGTGAAACCGGGGAACTTTAGATGTCAACCACTTTTCTAAGAACTTTTCAATAAAAACCTGGAACGAATTATAAGATGGTTTAAGTAAAGCTACTCGTTCTTCTTCAGGAATAACTATCATTCTTTAATTAGCCACCAATCATTAGATTGTGTGCTTATTTTTCCGTCATATTCAGAGTGGTTCATATTCCACTCTGTAACTGCACCCAAGACACCTGATTCCCTGCAATCGTGCCCGCCGAATAGACCGCCGACCTTGACCTTGGGTAGCCAAGAAACAATCTCCTTTAAGACATTTTCCCTTGAATGGTCGCCATCTAAGTAAACAAAGTCAAGAGATTCATCTTTAAAGTCGTTAACTGCCTCAAGGCTAGGTTTGCGGATAAGTTCAGCTTTATTTCCTATTCTTTCTTTAGCTTTTTGGTAGACAGCATCCCACGCTTCAGGTGAAAAGCTTCCCAATTTACCTACAACATCCACATAAGGTCTATAGGGGTCAACACAATATAGTTTATCTAAAGAACAATATTTTAAGACATTAGTGGCGTTGTAACCTTCAAAGGTACCCACCTCAACACCAGAACCTTTAACTAATTTAAAAAACGGGCGGATAGAAAAAAATGAATCTTGACTTAAATATTCTGGATAAGAACAGAGAAAGATGTTAGGTAGCCTATGAAAGTGGCTTGCATAGTCATTGGCATAGTTCACCGCCATCCTCTCAGAGAACGATATACAGTCTAAACTGGGTAGAACGTACTTAGTGTTATCCTGGGGCTCAATCGTTAAAATTAAAGGCTCCTATTTTTGCGTTCTAAGGCTCTACAATCGATTATTGCGTTTCAGAAGAAATCC
Source organism: Minisyncoccota bacterium (assembly GCA_041657045.1). Taxonomy (GTDB): domain Bacteria; phylum Patescibacteriota; class Minisyncoccia; order Minisyncoccales; family Minisyncoccaceae; genus UBA2211. The sequence continues at coordinate 889 of JBBACM010000159.1, read as the reverse complement.
GTTCAATATGAGCTATATCTTCACGTAGCGTGTCCCCAAACGCAATTTTGACGGCTTTTGCAAGACTCTCCCGAAAGTTTTCCTCTTTCTCATCCAGGTAAAAACCAAACCTAGCCAACTCTTGCATACACTTCCACGTATAAAGCTCAACATCAATATCTTGATAATGACTATGTAAACTTAAACTCCTATGGCACTTCTTACACAAACATATCAGGTTCCACATTGCATCAACCCCACCTTTGGCTAATGGAATAATGTGGTGACCTTCGTGGTCAAATCCAGATTCACACTCAGGATTGGCACACTTGAAGTTCATCAAGTTTACATAAGTCCTTGTCTTATTACTTCTTATGGGGTTTCTTCTATATTTACGCATAAGAATTTCTAAAAACTATATCGCAACTCCGAGTGGGTTTATATTACTCTGAGGGTGCCCCTGGGGGTATATGCCCCTCCCCAGCCACACAATAAAACATATAATTATACACCCTTAAGCTCAAACTTTATGTTAACTAACATACACCAACGACTTACAACAATGTATGCAGTACCCTATCTATGTATGCTATCTGTATCTAACCTTTTGGTATTACTATGCTTAGTATATCTACTTCCTCTAATCAGCGTTATGTTAACTACACCTCTTCTACCCCTGTTTTATATCTAACCCTTAGATTGTGAGGTAGTTACGTCAATAGGTTCAGCCTCTTTAAGCTTGTTTATGGTATCATTTATGTTAACATTGACCTGGGTAGCCGTGCTATCCTTGCCTAAACCCTGGATTCTAGCCCTCAATTCAAGCATCCTAGCCCTGTTACTGTTATCCTTGTCTTTAGCAAAGTCTGCTTCAGCCTTGAGTATATCCGCCTTGATTGCCTCAGGATTG
>JBBACM010000158.1:0-3007 GCA_041657045.1 Minisyncoccota bacterium | reverse complement strand
GTGTATTACTGGCAACGAGCATCTCTCCAATATCTTTCATACAATTCGTATATTATATCATTTCCATTATCAGTATAAACAAACCACAGACAACCAGCACGCCCATTTTCAGTCTCCCCATATTTGGCATAAATAATCAACCAGTCTGTAAGAGTATCAAGCGCGCAAGAAACTGTTGATTTATCCATATGACATTTAAGAGAATCCACTAACTTTGAAAACCAGATTAGTTCATTAATGTGGTTGTAATGCCAGATTTCACAGGCTACTTTTAAATCGTTTGAAAGTGTGGGAATCACTCCACCACCCATTCCCTAATATCCGGATAATCACAATTGCACTCGTCACCAGGATTTAAATTATGAAGAAGTGTAATATTAGCAGACCAAGGAATAGGATCGTAATTATTCTCTATACAATATTCAACCATCTCTTGGTTTTCTTTAATAAGTTTAAGACGGACTTCATCCCATCTCATTAATGCAATTTTCATGGTACTACAAATATGTTTTATCTCATACCATTCAAAACGAGATTCGGCAACTATCCAGACGGAAGTCATTTATTTAATAACTCCTCATTATGTTTTTTTAATCTTCTATCCATCCTTCTGACGGCATCGGTGTAACTTTCTCCGTTGTATCGCCATGAATCAAGAATGGTAATACAATCGCTGATAACACGGATTTGTTTTGTGGTCATGGTTTCTCCTTGTAATAAAAAATTAATACAAATTGGCGACAATTCTTGCTTTTGCTACACGTAAGGGGATCTCTCGTGTTGCCCATGCAATATCTGATTTGATACCAGCGTTTAACAATTTAAGACTGTCTATTTGATAATAGTATCCCGGATTTATTTCTAATAAAATATTGTCGATTATTGATATCAATTCTCTTTTCGTACGTGCTCGTTTTACCTGTTTTTTAAATGCTTCGTTTGTTACCATTCTCTTTACACATCCTTATGATAATAATCCCATTTTGCGCATCCTCTGTTTGGACCATATCCGGGTTCACATTCAGAAAACGTATAATGTGGTCGGTGTAAGCATGGTTTTATTTTGCCATTTGATAATGTAATATTGCAATCTTCATCAACTTCTAAAATATGAAAATGCATTTTAATACTCCAACATATATTTTTTTGTGGCTGTTTTTACCGCACTAATCGATTTCTGAATACCCAGATATCCAGATCGCTTTGTATCCTCAATATAACGAGAATATGAAAAATCGTTCACGTTCGGTATTTCTGTCCACGATACAAACAAAGCATCATAGATATCCGGAGTATTATGGCAATTCGCATGTAACACTCTGTACGCACAGTGGCGAATTATTGGATTTGTGCGCATCATTCCTAACCCCTTCGGGTTTTGAATCCACGTTTCGTTTTTCCGTGGGCAAACCGAAGAGTCAAATTCGATCATCAAACCGGTGCACACACCAGCATCTGTATATTGAATATATACTTTCTTGTTATGAAACCTCTCATTTTTTCCAACTTTCCAAACGCTCATCTTTTACACATCCTTTGATATTTACTAATACGCACGCGAACTATATAAGTGTTACTACTTGGTTACTTTATTCCCCAAAATTAAAATAATCTTTCCCCGCAATCGCAGCATCAAGTGCTTCTTTTATCGCCTCTGTATTATTTGCTTTTTGCAAATTCCATTGAAGACGGGTTATAATTTTCATGACCTCGCAATCTTTACAAGTTTCTTTCGTTTTTACCACTCCCTGTCCTTAATCTTCATATCCCCGTACAAACGCGGAATTTCTTGTGGAAGTTTATCCAACACATGTTTCACCGCCGCCCTTTGAATCTCCAATGGATTGAGACAGTTCAAAGAAATTCTCTTGGACTTCGGTTCTCCCGCACGTTCACTTGGCTTCTCAACTTTCACTTCAAATTTAAATTCTCCAATAAAATCGGGTGTTACCGGAATATTTACTGTAAATCGTTTCGGAATATTGGTTTCAAACGACTCCTCAATTGTGGCAATGCTCTTATCCTCTTCGAGAGAAATCATTTCCGATTCTTTACGAGATTCTCGAAGGCGCATATTCTTTACAGCTTCTACAATCTCGTGGGTTCCACCAACAATATTAACTTCGTTGAGAAATTTAAGAAGGTCTGTTTTTGCAAATATAACTGGCTCATAATTCCCTTTCCATTGATTATCATAACGGCTCTGTTTTTTGAAAAACATCTCTGCCATTGGATGAATGGCGGGTTCATATTTTACCATTGTGTATCGATCTGATAATACAAGTTTAATCCCTTCTTCGTTCCAAACAACTGCTTTAATCCCTGCACACATATTGGTGGCATTTATAAAATCGGTCATACTTCCACAATTAATAGTCAGTGACGCACGATTAAGATTAATGAGCGCGACATCTCCTCCAGCAGAGCGGACGCCAGTCAGTTCTTCAATCGTGGTATCTCCCAGGGGTTTACGGATTGCCAAATTGGTTTCTTCGGTCATTTTATATCCTCTTTTAAAAATCTATCTTTGCAACCTTCAAGAATATGAAAAATTGTTTGGTATAATTGCCGTGGTTCACCTTCGTTTGAAAGCAATTTCCCCGCAGCATCTTGACAAGACTTTATTTCGTGATCATAAATGATGTGTCTTGTCATTTTCTCTTCCCCTTCCCCATTTCATTTCCAATCAGATTTCTCGCTAATATTTTACACTTTGTGCGCGCAGCTTGAATTACTCTATCCGAATAATCTTCAAAAGATTGCCCCACCTGCGCAGCATGAAGAAGCAAATCACAGGCATCAAGTTCAACGGGATTTTGTTTTGTGGTCATAATAAGAACCCACAACACCTTAAAATTTTACAATTACTTACAGTCGTTTTCATTTCTTCTCAATCTCCCACCTCTCCGTAAACGGAATCTGCGAACACAAATCCACCGTGCCCTTCCCGAATACCTTGTCGGCAAGTCCTACTAGTATCGTAGTTTCTAACGCGGCTAATTTCTTT
>JBBACM010000157.1:0-3021 GCA_041657045.1 Minisyncoccota bacterium | reverse complement strand
CTGGCGTCGGTTACTACCGCACGGGAGGCAGTCAGATCGGAAATATTTGCACTTGTAGAATTACTCTTCCCGCCATTACTGGTAACGGGATTCACAATAACATGCAGGTTGTCTTTAATTACTTGCGCCATTTTTCTCTCTCTTAAACTTAATATACAATCTTCTCTGACCAATAGTAAGTTTGTCTTTTTTAGCCATTGCTTTTGCCTTATCTACCCTGTTTTCGGAACTGTCGAGCATATATATTTCGTTAAACTCTTTTGGGTACGGCTTCGACATCTCATTATCAAAATATTTTTTAACATCAGGCTTAATACTTTCTCTTATTTTCTTTGTTTCCTCTTTTATCTGCTCGGCACTTTGCTTATCACCTTTTTCTTTCGCGACTGAATAAATATTACCCTGCTCTCGCTCTATACGTTCAAGCGTCTCCGGAGGAACCTCTTTCTTTTTAGCGATAACATATTTTCGGTACCGGCCTTTTTTGTCGTCGTTCCATGACTTGAATTGTTTTCCCGCCCATTTTATATATTTCGCCGAAAGTTCTGGATTCTTCTTACTGTCTGACGGGTCTTTCCCATAGTACTTCATTACCAAATCAAATTCGCGGTCTGCCCGTGATCCAAAGACAAGCCTTCCTATATTTCCGCCTTCGAGTATAGTTTTCCCCTCTTTTATTGTTCTTGTTGCCTGGGCACCTCCAGGAATACCAAGCGCCTGCCCAGCAACTCCAACCGCCTTATAGAATTTATGGTCAATAACTCCTTCTTTAATCGATGTAGCGGCATCTTCAACAATTCCGATAACAGGTGCATTAGGATCAGTTACATAATCGTAGTAGGTATATGTCGGCTTGCCGCGAAGCTGCTTTATTTTGTCTGTTCCTGCTACTGCAATTGTATTCGTAATTGTTCCTACAAGCGGTAGACCGTCACTGAATGATTTTACTGCTTCTATTGCAACCTCTTCCGGCTCTTCCCATGGTGGTTTAAACCCAGACCGTATAAAGTTCGCTACTATTGCAGGGAGTATAAAACCGTATCCGATTATTGCGGCTTTTTCCTTTATATCCATTTCGTTGAAGTGATCGAAAAAAGAAACAAGCATGTTAAAGCCCTTTATTGAGTCTGAGGCGTACTGTGTGTACATACGCTGCCATTCTGCCCCTCTTTGCATTCCGGTTGATGTGAGCATGCCCCCACCGCTTTGAGTGCGCCTAACGACCTTATCTGCTTCGTATACTGCCTTATCAGTAGCCTCTTTCTCAGAAGAAAAAGATCCGGTATTCATTACTTCATCAAACTTTGCCTTCCAGATCATTGCAGTAATGAACTTATCGTATAAAGACATCGGCTTCATAGCTTTGTTTTTCAGCCTTTGCCCGGCTTTTTCTGTTTTAAGTATTTTGTCTGCAATTCCAGCCTCAAACCACTCCTGTAATATCTGCTCAGAATCCTGCTCGCGGGATGCCATAATCGGGGAAAGGTCATTTATTACTTTAAAATACTCGTTTACTTTTCCTTCTCTTATTGCTTTTGCCAGTTCACCCCATGATTTTGCAATGTATTTATGCTTAACCTGAGACATTCCACGGAAATAAGACGGAGACTGAATCATTATTGCAGTTGCTTTAAATCCAAGCTGAAATACAGCAGAGTTTTTTCTTACCCTTTTAATTGCTTTCGATGTCCAGTCTTCTCTTGTTCCATAGTCAGACCGACCATAAGTAAGAGCCTTTAGCCAATCGTCAATATTGTTCCATGCTTCGGGATTGTAACTATAAATTTCATCATGAACGTCGGGGTTATTCAATATTCTTCTGACGTTGTTTACCGGTTCGTTGAAGGCAATATAGTGTTCAGCCTGAAGCATATTACCAATTACAGTTCCAAAGTAATCAAATTTCTTTATGGGGACTCTGCTTGCTACCCTGCTTATGGTAAACTTTCCGCTAACCTTTGCCTTGCGAAAACCCATTCTCTCCATAAGGTCGAGATTAACCATATTGCTTGCCGAATTAAAATCCCTGCTTATTGGGAAATAGTATTCCTCTGAAGGCATATCGATGCCATGTACCTTAACGTATTCGGAATTTATTCTGCTATGCTGTTCGTTTTTATAATACGCCCACTGTTTCCTTACAAGCTCTTTGTATTCTTCAGGAAGCGCGTTTACCACCTCGTCAATGAGCGCGTCCCCTATACGGTGTTTCTCTTTATTTACTTCGTCTTTCTTCTCGTTGTACAGGTCTTTATTTCCGTCAAAGTCCTTTTCGGTAGCTGGCCTTGCAAGTGTCCATATCAGTGCTTCCCGTTGAGAATCGTTCATACTCATTGCATAGAAGTACATTCCCTCGTTGTAGGTAAGCGTTAAATCAGTTTTCTTCAGGTTATTATTCTCGTCGTACCCATCTACTTCTATCGTAATAAGCGGTTCATGATTAACGAAGGCAATATCAACACCTGAATACCGTTCGTGGAATTTATCGATTGCGACTTTAAAATTCTTCTTTTCTATGGAAACTGCTTTATACATCGGGTCAAAAACTTCTGATTTAAGAACGCTTTCACCCTTTGTTCCCGCTACTCGCTCAATAATTGTTTCTGTTTCAAGTGCGGTATAAACAATATTCCCTGCATTTTTAAGGCTGAAACGCCTCTTTTTCTCTGCTTCCTGAACACTACCGGCTGCTTTTTGTACTGGAGTCTTTAATTGAATATTTTTAGAGTTTTCTTTAACAGCGGCAGCTATTTTCTTTGTAGCGGATTCTACCCTTTCTTGCTCCTTTTTATCCTGAATAGATTTTATGGTTCTTCCGGTTTTGCGAAGAGATTTTATGTCTCGAATTACTTTTACCAATGCGTTATTCGACATTCCTTCAATGCCGTTCGATGCAAGTGCAGCAATATATTTTTGCGCCTGTTCAGGAACATCCTCTTTTGATTCATCAATCCACGAAACTATTTCCTCACCAAGTTCTTCAACATAAACATCACGGTTCGCTTTTATGTCATCATCTTG
>JBBACM010000156.1:0-3046 GCA_041657045.1 Minisyncoccota bacterium | reverse complement strand
CTCCTTTAGTTTTTGTCGTTGCGGTCAAATTGCTCTGAGCGAAACGCAAATAAAAAAGGCGCACCACCCCGTAGGATGAAATGCGCCCTGATTGTCTCAGCAGCTTATGTTAATTAAAGTTTAATGTTTTCAACAACCCCGTTATTGTTATCCATATTTTTAGTAAAAATAATTTTACCATCATTGAGATGTATGTGTATCTCACCAAAAAACTTCTTGCCCTCACAGTCCCTTACGATATAATTATTCTTATCAAAGTTTTTTTGCATCGTACGCACACACGCCAAAAGATTTTTCAATTCTTACTTCCTTTAGTGTTAATCAGTATCGCCTTTAACTGTGCCACTGCATCCCTATGGGTTAGAGGCTTCTTACTGAACTCTCTGTTGGGGCTTACTACCTTCTCCCCGCCCTTGACCTTCCTTATTGCGTACGGCATTTAATTTATTCCCTTCTGTCATGCTGTGCTTAACAAAATCAGCGTTAATCTGTTTCTCTTTAACGGCGTTCTTTTGTTCGTCAGAAGCTATCTTTTGTTTTGTCTTGATGAAGGTATCAGCATCAGGTATTCCGACAATCGGCTCGTCACCCGGTTTGATGCCTAAGTATTTCTCTACCACCTGCGCCCTCTCGGATTCCTTCAACACACCAGGTAAAAGTATCTTGTCGATCTGGACGTAATCTCGAATGTCAGGCGGTTTGTCCTGAATCATCTTTTGGTGCAAATCGGCATGAGCAATCATAACTGTCTGGTATTGTTCAGGCAGTTCCGCAAATTCCGGCGATATGATATATTTACGATGCGTTTCAAAGTGTGCAGGATGGTTGTCATACTTAAACAGTGGGTCTAAATTGACGACTTCATCCTCTCCGGTTTCAGGGTTGGGTTCTGCAAGCATTACTTTTAGTTCACCGGAAGCCACGGAAACATTCTCCATTTCCGCACGTTCAACATCATTATTGACTTCATCTGTAAACGATGAAACGCCAAGTCTCTGCAATATTTCCTGTCTGACGGTAGGACTTATCTTTCCTTCCTCAAAGAATCCGTTTTGTATCATCTGGAGAAACATTTGTGACTGACCTGATTTGGTTTGAATCAAACCAGAATCAAGTTCCAATCGAACATCGGTGTTTCCCCTCAAATCAGATGCCTTGAACTTGGTAATCTTGACTTTGTTCCCACGCCCCAAAGTCTTGATTAGTCTTTCTTCGGTAAATAGTTCTTGTGCAATAAGGAGTCTTTTCTTATAGACTCTTGATAAAGACCTGTTGAATCTTTCAATGTCAGGGTAGCGTCCTCTTTCTGCTGTTTCTCTTAATCCCTCCGTAAGAACACCACTTGCGTTTGCTGACGGTTGCTGGCCTCTCAAGACGTTTTTTGGGTCTCCAGAAGCATCTTGCATTTGTTCTTTCTGGAATTTGCGTTCTTCCAATACTTGTGAAGGCAAAGCAGTACCTTCTCTAAAGTCCGGTTTCTGACCCATGATAGGATTGTAGGAAAGAGCGATAAAACCATGACCGCCTAATCCAATCTTCTTCAAACCAACATCACCGGGGGTAAGAACTTTCGGCCTTCCCATCCCCTTACGGTTAATAGCTAAAGCCTGATCTATTTCGTTTATTATGTTCTGCGGGGAAATAAGATCATTTACGCCGGGATCACTCCAGAATCTTCCTGGAACTCTGTTATAATGGAAGTCGGTTAGAGAATAATACCATTCTTCGTTTGTAGCCGAAACAGGAAGTCTCTTTTGCTGTGAAATGACCTTACCGCCGCAACAAACAACATAAAGTCCTTCCGGGTATTGCTTTGTAGGCGCAAACTCCACTTCTCTGAATAAAACAAGATCGTCTTCTTCCTCAGTCATGGATTGCACTACAATCGGTCTGCCCTTCCACGGACTGACTGACTGAACCAGTTTGCTTAAATATCTCTGATAATCTATCTGAGACCTATCTTCGTCTTTGTTTTCAATCTTGGTTTTGAAGGTGTCCTCTACCCATTCTTTGTCTTTAAGTGACTGAATACCTATCCATCGTTTCTGGTTTAAACTGTCACCAAGAGTATCAAGACGCACATTGAAGGGAAGTATGCACTCAGTAGCCACATCTCCCGTCTTAGACCCGTCAGGTAACCAAACGCCCCCTTCTGAGTCTGCGTAGGTTCGCATAAACGCCGTTCCTGCAATGCACAGGAGAATAGAAAGTTTTTCCTTCTCGTCAAAGAAACTACCGTCGTGAGACTGGTCTAAAGATACAAGTAATGCCTGTCCTGCGTCGGCGGCCTGAATATCTTCTTTCTCGTCGGTATTCGGCCATACCCTAGGAACCATTTTCTGGTTCATTAACATGGCAACTACTGACCGGACGTATTCCCTGACTTCGTTGGAAACTGGAGTAGGCAGGAAGGCATTTGCCATCCTTCTCCTAAACTGACCGCTTGAAGGAACATACTCAAGGTACTGTTCACCGATGTAATATAGGATGTTTCTAGCAATAATCTGCTCCATCATCTTACGGGAAGTGTCCAAACGGTCGTCAAAGAACCCGTCTATGGCTAACTTCAAGCTATCTTTATCTTTGAAGATTTCTTTCTTCATACTGGAATACCACGTTCAAGTTGCTGTTCGTATATTTCTTCAGGAGTCAAAGGCTTGGGAGACTCCCGCACAACTTCACCCTGGACAAATGTTTCAAAATTCCTCGCCATAATACGGTCAAGTAAGTCTTTTTCCTTCGCATCCCACTTATTGGTAAGGTCGTGAATCAAATAGCACTGTGCTGAAATAACCAATAAAAGAGCAACAATGACGATGATTTCAATAATCATATAAAGCGTTCTCCATTTCCTCGGCCTTCTTAACGTCTTCCCATATCTGTTCACGCTCCAACCTGACAATATCGTTGATTGTAGGCTGTTTTTTAACCTCAACACCTGCGTTTGCGGTTTTTATGGGTCTTTCAACTAGAATATGGGCAGCTTCATCAGCGCAATGGTCTTCACCGGAACTGTCTATGTCCTCAATGTTGTTGTCATCAATGA
>JBBACM010000155.1:0-3047 GCA_041657045.1 Minisyncoccota bacterium | reverse complement strand
ATTGTAGAAACTAGTTCCGTCCATTCCACGCTGGGTATCGGTCGAACCGTTGCTCAAAAGAGAAATAGCGAGAAGGTCTTCAGCAAAGAAACCAATGTTCTCAACGTGGAGATTGGGAGAAGTGTTGGTCAGGGCGGTAGCCGTCGCGGGTTTCCACCTAACCGCATACTGAGCGTTAGTTTTATGGGCGCAACCAATTATAGAGATATTGGACGGCTGAACCAAGGGGAACGTGGTTGTCCCAGCATAATTGAGGCCCGTATTGGTCATGGTGATAGACACGTCTTCCGAGTATCTTTCAACGCCGCGACCAATGGCATAATCAAGGGGCCGGATATAAATAACATCACCAGTCTTGGCCTTGGCTGTAGCCAAGGCAATAGTCGAAAAAGCATCATCGGGGCGTTCCCCGGAGTTCCCTGTCTTCCCGTTCACGCCGTCTACGAAGATAACCTTAGACCACGGAGAAGCCCACAGAGAACCGCCTACGGGTGCCCCACCATACTGATAAAGCCCATCGGGGGAAATCGTCATTTGTTAAACTCCTTTTCCTACAATAAGTAGGAATCCGTGGGGCCGAGAAACTCCCAGCCCCACGTTTTTGTTCAAGTTAAATATTTCCGACGTAGACCAGTCTAGGGTCGGGGCAACCATAAATAAACATCTGACCGGAAGTGACTATGATATCCCTAGTAGAATCAGGGGCATCCTTCGTCCTGAGTTCCGGTTCCTGAGAGGTATACACAACGGGGCCAAAGTTCTTATTGGATTTCTGACCCAGCATACCCCACGCCGTAGACGAAGACAGTCTGTGATAAATAAACGGTTTCAGGTCATACTGTTTGAAAGCGTTAATGGTGTTGGACATTTCAAGAGCCTGGTTGTCGCTCTTGAGAATCTTATACGCCTTCATCCTGAGATAAGGATTAACATAAAGCATCCCAGGAATATGCGGGAACTGATTGCCCTGGTCGTCATAAGCGTTATCGAAATAGAACAGGGCAGACTCAATGTTAGCAACGGTCAGGTCGCCAGCGAGATAGTTGTCATACGTAGTACCCGCATCATCAAGAAGAGTGTGCGAAGCAGAAGCGATAGCCAGGGTATCAAATCCGGCGGCATAGGTGGTCGATGAAACATTGTTCCACATCTTAGCGAGTTCAATGTCCTTGCCTTCCTGCATGGTCTGAGCCAAACTGGAAGTAAGGGTCTTCATCAGACCAATCCTGTTAAACTTCTGCATTTCCTCGGTGATACGGAAACCGTTGGTGAACTTAATCTGCGTGTAGGTCTTGGTCGAGCCGTACTTGGGGGTATCAATGTGATAATTCTGACCCTCATACGTCCTGGTCATCGCCCCCAGGCCAGCAAGCCTCTGGACAACCGTATCATAGTCCTCGGTCTTTTCGTCCTTAAACAGTTCCTTCCACTCTACGACCGCTTCCCTTTCTGTGGTATTATAGGTGGTGCGAACAACGTTCCGTAGGGTTTCCCTACCGGTACTCGTATCCCAGTCAATTCTTACTATACTCATTGTTTATCTCCTGTATACCCTACGGGCCTCAACCGGCCCCTCCGCCGTCCATAATACAAGCACCGCTAGCAAACCTAACAACCATCCTGCCACCAGAACCAGTATGCGCACCGTCCCTAGTGTCAAGGGCCTCGATAACCACCCCACCATCGGTAGTGGTGCTGGCGAGGTCAACGGACTGCGAACCAGCGGTAACATTCACGGCGTACTGACCACCGACCTGAGTAGCGGCAGTCGTGGTGTCGCCCTCAACAACCCACCTTTGAAGCGGATTGATAATCATAACAGGAATGCTGGTACTAACGGTACCCGTAGCGTCTTTCTGAGCCACACCAAGCAAGTCAACAAACCCAGCGGCAAGTATAACCTCGCCGGACGAAAGAGCAACAAGGTCGCCCTTCTGGAAACTACCGGAAGTAGTATCCTCCGGGAAGTTGCTTATCTCAACTGGCCCACTTTCATATCTAAATCCCATCGTAGCCATTTCTTCTCCTATTTGTTAAAAGACATAGGAGACCTAAACACAAAGAAGTTAAAAGCCAAGTTCCTTGTCCGTCATCCCGGCCCCCGCCCCATCGGCCTCTGCTCTGAATGATTTGTGAAGATTATCAGCCGCCTTATCGTACTTTCCCCGGTCTTCCTTAACCTTGTCCAGCCAAATCATCAGGGGAACCTTAACCAGTATAGAGTCGATGTATACGTAGTGTCCCTCTGAATTGGGCTTCATTCCCTCCGGCCAGAACGGGTCTACCCCAGCAATAATCGGGGTGGCCTGATACTTACTTGACCAGTACATCATCCCCGAACGGGGGTCGTCCTCTTCCTCGCTGATAAAGAACATCACATAATCAGGGCGAATGCTTGCATCGCTATAGTCTGTTCTCTTGAGATAAACCTTACTGTCAGGAACGGGGTCGAAAACAAAAAACCCTTCTTTTTCTTTTGAGTGTTCTTTGTCCCACTTAGACCTACGAAGGTCAATAATATTTTTTATCATATCCTGAGAGTTCATGTTTACCTCGACATCCTTAGCTTTTCAGCTTCCGAGCGTTTCTTTGTCTCCATAAAATCTGTCTCTGAAATTCCCCATTGCCTTGCGTATTCCTTCTCTTCCTGAGATAAAGAAATAGCGGACTGCGGAGGATTAGAAGCAGTCGGCGTTTCCGTGTGTACCGCCTGGACGGGAGTAGGCGCGGGATTGAAATAACTACCCAAGTTGGTCTCTCCTTTGGTTACGAACCTCTGTACTGCGGCGGCCTTAATCCAATATTCTGGGTTCCCTAGAGCCTCAGGGTCAACTCCATATTTTCCCTTCGTCTCGAACCACGTCTGCACACCATTGAATGTTTCCTGCCTAATGTCGTTCTCTATTCCGCTAAAGACACGAGGGTTTTTCTTGTATGCTTCCGCATAGCCGGACTCGAAGTTTGCCTGGGCCCTATTAGCCTTGGTTGACATCTCTGCCCGTTCCCTAGCGTCCTGCTCGGACTTGAGTTGCATTTTAACAAGATTC
>JBBACM010000154.1:0-3048 GCA_041657045.1 Minisyncoccota bacterium | reverse complement strand
GTGTAAATCCAAGCCCAATATGCTAGCCAATGATGATTACGCCAACAATGTAAGTCCACACGTTAGTAACCAGTGACGTGGCCAAATAGAAAGTGTTAAAATGTTCAGTTGTAACCCAAGTTGAGACTCCAAGCATAGGGTTAAAAGTTTCTTGCACGTTCTGAATCATTGTCATAAACAAGAATGCCAGAAAAACTAGTGCAAACAAACTGATAATTAAAACTAAATAAACGTATATGCCGCCATGCTTGTTACGTTTTAACCGGTTTAACGTTTGCTTCTTCGCCTCTGTTTAATATATCTTTTTGGAGGCTGTTTAAACTTTTGGTTGCTTATACTAACAAGTTTAGTCTTAGGTAATCTTAAGCCTATGTTGCTGAATGACTGTTTTTTTGTTTTCTTTGTGCTGCCAAACGTTGAGAAATCCTTGAGCATCTGCTTAGGCGTTTTAATTGGATTCTTATACTTGTGCCATTTACCGGTTAAAGCGTCACTGCCGCCTCTGCCGCCGCCACCACCGCCTAAACCAAAACTTGAATTAAGCAATCTGCCCTTGAATGGCTTTCCAAAAGCTGGTTGCGTACGTGGAATAATCTTTTGAATTTCCTTGACAATTTCAGGTTGAACCAAAGCAGGAATATAGCTAGGCGTAATTTTAACGTCAACTTTAGGCTTAACATTAGGCACAACATCAGGTAAAATACGTGGAATAACTGTTTGGTCTGGCAAAATTTTAATTCCCGGTTCAATTTTAGGCAAGGTTTCAGGCGTAAAAGACGGAATAAAAGCAGGCACTAAACTATCACGTTTACCACTAGCTTGAGGATAAGACACTGGCACTAACTCGTACTCTTCACGTACACGCTGTCTCTGTGTACCTGGATAAGCAGGCGCTAACGTTGGAACACCGCTAACTATTCTTGTCTCTTTAGTTTGTTTAACTGAAGCTTTCTGGATTTGAGTTACGGCTTGCTTAACTTCTGTGGCAGGCTTTGAAATAGATGGTAATATGGCTGAAACTTCTTTTACACTATATGGCACTAACTGAGTTAATCGCTTGCCTTGTTTAGCCACTTGCTTAGACATCTGTAATGCTTCAAAAGTGCCGATGTTTTTGGTGCTCTTGAAAGATATAGTCTTAACTTTTGTTAGCACTTGAGGCTTTGCGTCTATACCAATCTGCATAGCTACTTGGCGAGTACCGATTGATGCCTTAATGTTAGATGCTGACTTTTCAATGTCACTAACTACTTTAGAAAGCGGTGTTGAAGTCTTAGTTTTAACCGTTGTTAATGAACCAATATTTCCCAATTCCTTAGAAACGTAAGGCTTAGTCACCGCAACTTTAGAAACACCTTTAGCCGCTGCTGGGCTAACAAGCTTCTGCTCTGCCCTCAAAGCAGACTTTAACGTTAAATCATCAAGTGACGATTTAGGAACAGCCCTAAGCAACTTTGCCATTTCAGTGTTAGGCGCTTGAACACTCTTAACATAAGACCCCCTCTGATACATGCCAGTTTCCTTAATGCCTTTCACCAAGTTTTTAGGAGCTTCCCTGAACGGTTCAGACGCTAACCGAACATCCTTAAAAGACTGAGGAACTAAATCGTCAGCGTACTTGCCAGTAACCATTTTAGAGTAAACCTTCAAGTCTGGAACAACACGCCTTGCAACCCCGCTTGCTTTACTAACCACCTGTGAAGACGCAACCTTTTCACCTACAAGACTAACCTTTGCCTTAACAGGTTCAACAACCCCATACTTCACACCATACTTAACGGGACTAACCAGTTTACCAGTTAACGAAGCGCCAGCTTTAGCCTCAACCAAATCCAGTTTAGTACCTATCGCAGCAGCCTTACGCGAAACAACAAGTTCAGTAGCCTTACCTAATCCAGGCTCAATCCTGTTGGCTCCAACCTCAAACAGTCGTGTAGACCGCGCCAAAGCAGACTCAGCAGCCCTGTTAATTCTGGGATTAACCACTGTCTTAACAAAACTAGAAGTTTTTCCAGCAGCAGCACTAATAGCCATGCCACTTATTAATGAAACTCCGACCTCGCCAAAAAGTGATCCTTGCATGTAACCGAAAGGCATCTCATTCATACGCTGTGCTTCACCGCTGCCAGTCACTAAACCGATGCCGCCGCCTACAACTGTTGGCCCTAACTGTGGAGTTTTAACAGGCGTGTACACTAGTTGCTTTTGGCTGACTGACGAAACAACTGATTTAGCTAAACTGGCTGTGCCGTAAGCTTCTGTTTCTAAAGCGTTGACTGCGCCAGCCTCAAAATTGAGGATAGGCTGTAAAGCCATTTTTGTTTCTGCTTTCACAAGCTGATTAATAACAGTGTTATCTTTTGTTTTTGCTTCAACAAGCTTGCCAAACACATCGGCTGCTATAAGTAATTGTGCTCCAATGCCTAAATCGGATTGCTGTACAGGTTTAGGCTTTTCTTGTAGCTCGTAAGAAACTGCTTCTTTTCGGATTCCAGCCTCTTCAACGACAGTAGGCTGCATATTCGTAACTATGTAGCCAGAGGGGGGCGTAATTTTTGTGCCTCCAGCCTGAGTAAGTTGAGCCTCAGAAACATTAAGTACAGATGGTCTAGAAGGGCTAGGTGCAGCAGTCCAGTAATCACTTTTTGGCAGTGTTGTAGCTGCGTTACTGGTTGGCGCTGACGTAGGTGATTGCTGTTCACGTTTCAAAGCTGCGGCTCGGTTAGCGGATTGTGCTCTCATGGCATGTTGATATTGTGCGCTGGTTATTTTGCCGCTTCTGTAGGCTTGCTCAAAAGTTTTGGTTTGAGCGTCTATTTGTGCAACTGTAAAACTCAAAGTTTTCGTCTCCTTGACTGGTTCAAATCTTTCTTAGCTTCCTTACCCATTTTGGCACGGTAATCTCGTTTATCATTTCGCCAGAACTCGCGTACGGCAGCGGGGGCTTTGCCGCCTAAAGGTCTGCCTCTTGGTCTTTTGGGTTGTTTCATACATTACACCTTTTGTCTTAGACAAATCGCAAGCTATATTAGGCGCTAACACCCTAAT
>JBBACM010000153.1:0-3053 GCA_041657045.1 Minisyncoccota bacterium | reverse complement strand
GGCAAATTTCGGTGCAGTGCCAATCGGCCTCGGGGTAACAATTCCGGCAACCAATCCTAAAAAGGATCATATTGTTATTACCGGATTGTTCTCGGATGGCAGTTCCGCGATTATTGCAGAATCTATTCTCTAATCTTTTTTCCTGCAAAAATCATATATACCTTTCGTATGCATTATTTTTCAATATGTCCCAAACACCGAAATCTTATTTTAAATTAATCCTCTGCCTATTCACTCTTTCATGTTTAATCGTCTCAGCATCCGCCTCATGGAGCGACACCATGAACAATGGAGAAGTAGCGTACTACCTAGATAGCTGGTGCAATGGGTATGGCGGCTGCGGTAGTATGGGATGGGGACCGATATCTGGATATGCCGACACTTATGGAGGATACACCTATGATGGGGGATCTTATGCGTACGGTCCAGCCCCCGGATATATAGTCACATCAAACATGTCGGGAACTTCTAATTATTTTGCATATACTGCAAATCTTCCATCCGATGGTGGAAAACCCGCAGTACTTTTATACAATTCAGCAAGAACATTATTTTGGGGGCCGGACAAATTTACTGGAACTCCGGGTGCAATGAGTACAATAAATCCCCCCGCAGGAACACTTCACAGATATGAAGCAGTTCGTTCTGGAACAATAATAAATACTTATATGGACGGCACTTTAAACAATACGTATACAAGTGTTCCTGGAACCTCTGCATATGCATTCGGTATGGGATCTGCCCACTCTATAGACGGGGTGGCAATATCCGGGTATTATGATGATCCTTCCTTTGGCGATTCCTTCTCCACCACAGCCCTTATCTCAGTAATGCCCCATTCATGGTATATCAAATCCGATATGATCGATCCTTCAAATTTCGCCATGATCAACAATCTGGGCAATCAGGTATACGCAGATCATTTCAATGTCCAGTGGTCCCTTGGTGCATTCGCGGACGGCTGGCAGGCAACGCAGAACCCGCCGGACACGCGATACAAAATCACCATCTCGGCTCCTTCAGGGATGAAGGTATACGATAATTACATTAAAATCTCCGATTACGGTACAGCAGCGGGCATTGTATCTGTCCCGATGAACAATACCTATATCGGAGATCAACTGTTGGAATACGGTGTATATAATGTGGTTCTTTATGATGGCACCGCAGTAAAATCACAGGATTACTTCTATGTTTTAGGGACCGGTGCAACGGTCACGTGGGGAAGCCCGTCGTACCCGACCGGGAGTACCGCCACAGTATCCTATTCTATCTCATCGTCGTACTATGATACAGCAACGTACAATTACGAGATCAAGATCCTCGATGCATATGGCACTGTGAAGAAAACCCAGACGATTTCGGGATCATCAGGATCGATCTCCTTCACCATGGACAGCAGCACCTATCCCGATGGTATTTACTATGCAGAAATAATCGCCGTAAAGAAATCCGATAGTTCCGAGGTCGTAATGAATTACGGCATAACCGAGATCAATTCGTATATCCCGATCACCGGATACGTAGTCGATCAGAATAATGTGGCATTGCAGGGCGCATCGGTCAACGTCACGCAGGGAACCTCCACGTTAATCTCAGTAAGCAACGCATCGGGATATTATTCGTCGAGCAACAACTGGTTAAGCGGTTCGCAGATCAATATGACGACCAACCTGTCCGGATACGCTACGGATTACAACCTGTTCACACCGCTGGCAGCGGATACGGTTGAATTAAACATCACCCTTGTCGCAGATAACCGGACTTATTCGGGAGTGGCAATCGGAGGGGTAAACAAAGATACTCAGTACCATTCGACAATCCCCGGAGCCACAGTCTACGAACGCGTTAATGGCAGCTCGGCAGCACCCGCGATAACGACTGCAAATGCAGCGGCATATTACCGTTTCGATAATCTGGTTAACGGCACTGTTTACGATGTGTGGAGTAGCAAAGCAGGGTATGGAAATTCGACAGTAGAGCAGAAACTGGCGGTTGGAGCATGAAGAAATTACTAATTATTCTTTGTATTTTATCACTCTGCATCGGAGTAGCTTCTGCGGTTGATCTTAAAGAAGGCATAACAGCATCGTCCGGAACAGAAGTCAACCTTACCTCAGGGGATGTTTCATTTTCCGCAAATCTTGAAAAATTGTCGGTTTCTACATCTACGGTAATTAACGACACCAAATTTGTTCCTGCCCAAACCAAGAAAGACGGCGAAAGTCTTGTATGGACTACTGGCGAAAAGGATTGGTTTGTTTTCGACAACCCAAATGTGACAATTTCATATGATTATAATGGGACTTTCTTAAAAGAAACAATCGTTTTGAAGGAATACATGGAATTAAAATTCCAGCTTAAAATTGCAAACGATTCTATTATGATTCCGTGGAATGAAGGTGAATGGAAAATTGTATCTACATTGGCAAAAGATACAACCAAAGGCATTGTAATTTCAAAACCGTTTGGAGTTGATGCAAATGGAAATTATGTCGATATAAATTATACGTATTCGAATGGTACATTGGCACTAGTATACGATAAGGCACGCGTATATAATGATACATTAACGAAAGAAATAAATGAAACAATATTATCAATATTTCCCGAAGATACAGAACTTGTAAAACAATATGATTATGTCGATATTAAGTATCCACTTATTATAGATCCAACTTACCACTTGGATAATTCATGGAGTCAGGTAGCTGCGCAGACGGCATCGCAAACCTATATCTACTCCTTAACCCAGTATGATGATGGCACCGGGAATGCGATTTACGGAGGGACCGGTCAAAACGGTCTTCTATTAAAATATAACAAAACCCTTGGCGCATGGAGTCAGGTAGCTGCGCAGACGGCATCGCAAACCTATATCCTCTCCTTAACCCAGTATGATGATGGCACCGGGAATGCGATTTACGGAGGGGCCTATCCAAACGGTCTTCTATTAAAATATAACACTTATACCATTAAACCAAATACAACTTTTATAACAAACACAACTGGGGGCGCAGCTCCATTAACAGTGCAATTCAATGAAACATCTG
>JBBACM010000152.1:0-3074 GCA_041657045.1 Minisyncoccota bacterium | reverse complement strand
CTTAAAAAGGGAGGATGCTGCTGCTGCTGCTGCTGCGGCGGCGGCCCCAAACCTTTGTTTGCCGAATGGACGCTCCTCATGGACCGCCGCATAGGGTTCAAGCATGCGGTTGTCTGGAATAAGATGGGCCTGGGAATGGGGATGCACTATCGGCGCAATTATGAATTTTTATTGATAGCCCAAAATGGCGCACCCTGTCATCGTTGGAATGGCGGCAATGACACTCCAAATTTGATTTCACTTCCCAAAATAATCCCGCAAGCGGATGAACATCCGACAGCAAAGCCGGTCGACCTGATGAAATATTTTATTGAACTCCATTCCAATAAAGGGGACGTTGTGCTCGATCCGTTTTTGGGGCATGGCACCACCGGCGTTGCGGCGAAGCTGCTGGGCCGTCAGTTCATCGGGATTGAGATAAGCGAGAAATATTGCGAGATTGCAAGGAAGCGGATAGATGGGACGCTGGTCAATAAAAAATTAGAATTCCTATGAAACCCCTTGACATTTCATTTCCAAGGTATAGAATGGGGGTATGCTGCATGGTGAATATTATGAGAGTTCAATCGAAAATTAAAGGACGGCCCCAGCGGTCTATCTATCCCATTCGGGAAATGATATTCACCGGCAGCAACTGGGGCCGTTCTCCATCTGGAGAATAAATGCCAAGATCAAAAAAAGCAACAGTTGACTATTTTCCTCATTCCTGTAATCACGGCAGGACCATTCACATCATTGAAAATAAATTTGGGAATGATGGATATGCGTTTTGGTTTAAACTTCTAGAGCTTTTAGGTGCAACCGAAAACCATTTCATTGATTGCAACGATCCTGCTACCTGGGAATACTTGTTAGCAAAAACACGATTGACTGGGGAAAATGCAACTTTTGTTCTAAATTTATTGGCGGCCATGGACTCAATAAATGAAAAGTTCTGGAAAATGAAAGTCGTTTGGTCTAAAAATTTTATAGAGAATCTGGAGCCAATTTACCAGCGCAGGCTCATAAATGTATTTAAAGAAGATGATATAATGGATTATTGTAAACAGAAATGCTACTTGAATGGGATAAATGCTAACATAAATCCGCAAAGAATAGTAAAGAATAGAATAGGAGAGAATAGAATAGGAGAGAGCTTAGACGCGAAAACTGAAAAATTGCAAAAGCAAATTTTATCTATAAAAGAAAAATTCAAATCTGAATGGGAGGCAAATATTTCATTTTATAAAGTAAAATATCCTTTGCTTGATCTTGATTTCCAATGGAAAAATATTTTAGACTGGGTAAATCGTAAACCAAAAAAAGCAAAAGAGTCAGCGTCCGGCGATTTAAATTTGTTTTACCAGAGATGGTTAAATAAAGAGAAGCCAAATTTTAACGGCAACAATAAAAATTATCAAATAAAAATCACGGAATCCCCATGGGAGAAACTACATAAGTACGACGCCGATGAAGATGATAATGATTGGGCGCCGGCAGAAGAAAAGGAAAGGCTGTCAAAGCTGATAAGTGAATACGAGACTGATATTAAAAATGTCAGCGCTGAGGGGATGAAACGGCTTGACGCTTGGCGCGGGCGCCTCGCTCAATTAGGAGGAAAGTAATGGGCTGTAATGTGCAAAAGCAATCACATCAAATAACCGGGCCGGATGGTTTGCCTATTCGGGACCGAACTAATTTCTATCAGAAGATTCGTGACATAGAGCACTCGCGCATCCGGAAGCGTTTTCAGGATCTCACTCCTGAAGAGCTGGCAACTTACGAAACTTGCGACTGGAAATACCACTGGGTACATTTCGGGAAAGGTTATCATTTCCATAATCACAAAGGCGAAGAATCAATTCGAGATTTTGGGGAATGCGTGGTTTGCCTTTGTCCGGACTGGGTTGAAAAGAATCCAGGTGGGGCTGAGAAGTCATCTCTCCGGGCTACCATTCCTGACCCCTGGGCGAAGCTGACAAAAGCCGCTGCCGATGTAGCCGCTTTCCATGCTGCCAAGGATTTCTTTAAGTCGGATTATAAAACGCTTGTCATTTCAGGGGCTTGCGGGTTCGGGAAAACGTCCCTAGCTAAAATGGTCGAAAGTGATTTTATGCGCGCCGGGATGAATACTTGCTTCGTCGCCTGTGAGCGCTTGGCGCAAACATTCCTGGAAGCTATGCCGACTCGAAATGAAATTGATATTGAAGCCAGGCAGACGATCCTTGACATGAGGACTGCCGATGTTGTGGTGATAGACGATCTCGGGACCATCGAAAAAGAATACACTGAATCATTCAAGGAACAGTTTAAAATGTTCCTAGATGAAAGCCGGGGCCGGATGATTGTAACGACAAACCTGAGCCGGCCTCAGATGGTAACGAAGCTGAATGACAAAATAGTTTCGCGGATATTTGAGGACTGCAGAACGATCTCATTAAAAGGCCGCGACTATCGGAGGCGGTCATGAGAAAAAAAACTTTCCCACGCGAGATCCTTTGGAATTTGCTAAAACCGATGGGCGGTGTTCAGCGTATGCGTTTTGATAGTAGCCGTTGTTATTTCCAGTACGCTATTCCTGGTTTGAAACTCGGAATTGAAATTGACTCGGGTTTGATCGGAAGAATAAATTTTACAAAATATAATAAAGCCCAGGTTGTCGGGTGGCATATCTTGCGATTTACTGAACATGAAATACGATGCGGAATTGCCGCCAGCATGATTGACGAATTTTTACACAGGAGGATTGAATGGAAAAAAGGGAAAAATTAAACGTGCGTGAAGTCGCTGCCCGGCTCGGGCTTGTGCCTGATTATATCTATCAACTGATCGCCAAGGACCCGACATTTCCATATCACAAGCGGCCAGGCAAGGGGCAGCGTGGCGGCGGCGTATGGTTCGACCCGGAAGAGATTGACCGCTGGGAAGACTCCGGGAAAAAGTGAAGGAGGGAAGATGGCTGAATTAAAACCGATTACAGTTACCACCGTGGAGTTGACTGCAAAGCAGTACGCCGCCATCCACCTTTGCGTACCCGACAGCGGGGATGCTGATCTCGACGCCATGATCCGCAGGTCGCGCCGAGGGGGTGAGGG
>JBBACM010000151.1:0-3079 GCA_041657045.1 Minisyncoccota bacterium | reverse complement strand
ACCACTATCTGGAGGGACAGAATCAGCATGTGGTTGTTGTTTCATCGCGCCGCCGAGACTTTCGAGCGCGGTGCCTGCCAGCACGCGAAACGAATCAGCGGCCAAGTCCCTCACGGTACCCTTGGGACCGGTGAGAAGAGCAAACGCCAGCATGGTCAACGGGTTCGATTTGCTGTCAACCGGACGAGGAGGCGGACGCTTTGGCTTAGGCATGTCGTTTCCTTGCGAGCGATGAAGGGCGCTTTGGTTCGGCGACCCACGAGACGAGCAGCTTAGCCATGATCTGATCCTGTGGACGTCTGCTCTTGACCACTTCCGAGAGATGCTCTTTGAGCGTCTCGCGACGCCGTCGGTACTCACGACGGTTCACCGCTTTCCCCTTGGGGCGAGCAAGCACCCACACGACACGCAGTAGTTTGCCAACTCAATCCCCCAGGAACACGAGACAGGGCAGCCGCACGCCTGACAGGTCTCTGGAGGAGGAGCGGAAGGAGTCGGCGCCATATTCGGGACAGCGAACCCTTCCGTGTTTGGCCATGGCTGGTGAAGCTTCATCGCCTACGCTTCGGGGCTGGAGTCTTCGGAGGCTTTCGGCCGCGAGCAGAACCTCCCTTGCTTCGCTGGGCATCGAAGGAAGCCAGGTCGACCACTGCAGGCGAAGGCCGTTCGGGAGCGGCAGCTGGTGGTGGAGGCGTAGGCGGCGCGGGGGGCGGCGTGGGGGGTGGCGCCTCTTGCTTGTTCGGGAGCTTATTGCGGTCCGAGTACCGCCGCTCTACCTCGGCCGCCACGATCCCGAAACCCAACTCCAACATAGGCATGAACTTCTCAAAAAGAAGATCCATCCTCCGACTACGCGCCAACCGCTCCTCGGCAAGAGCCGTCTGTTCCGACTTTGCGGCGACCAGACCTTGGAGCGTATCGGTCAACAGCATGGTCTGGCTTAGGGATTCCTGATAACCCTTGGAGACCAGATCCAAGTGAGATTGCATGGTTGTGCAAATCGCCTCAACATTGCCAACCAGAACAGTGACGGCCCGTTGCATCTGGACGTTGCCGTCTACCTGAGACGTCGCGACCGTGTTGGTGCCGCGCACGACGACGGGGAGCACGGCGAGTGTTTGGCCAGCGTCGTCAAGGGCCAACATACGCGCTTGGTGATTGCCTCGCGGGAGGCTCTCACCGAGCTGGACGATGGCCACCCGAGCAACCTCGGGGAGTTCCTTGGTATCGATACCCCACGTGGCATGGGGCTCACCATTGATCTCAAGGACGATGCGGCTTGCCCGAACAGTCGAGGCGCCTGCGGTGGTAACGATGGCCTGCTCTGCAAGCCATGATTCATAATGTGCCAAGGGACTCCTAAACCCCCCGCCGGGCGGGGTAGGGGAGTCCTGGCCTACCGCCGCCGACGAGAGGCGAGCACAGTACCACCGACGATGGCGGCGAGCACTAGAGCCACCACAACCCCGGTGGTGAGCTGCTTTTTGACCTCATCAACCGCAGCCTCCACGTTCTCGCTAGTCGCCTCGCCCCAGGTCTCGTCCCCGGGGTCGACCGCGACTCCGGGAGGGACGAAGGAGCTCAGGAGCAGCCAGTCGGCTTCCTGGTAGTCCCTCTGGCGCGTACCTGCCCAGGTGACCTGCAGACACGGCCAGGGGATGGTAGCTGCCGGCCCCCTCCACCACACGTCTAGAGCGAGATACCAGGGCGTGGAGGCGACGAGGAGGGGGAGAGGGTCCAGATCCTCACGGCGGGCAATGATACGCTGAGTAGTAGTCTCTGATTCGGTGGACGAGGACAGAAGTGAGGCGGTGAGCACGTCGGCCAGCTCGGCCATTGACTGGACAGGATGTCCGAGCAGACGCACCGGGCGAGCGGCACTCACCCGCCACTCGAGAGGCTCGTCACCTGAGGAGGTAGCAAACACCTCGTTGGGTCCGGACCCTGGCTGGTCTCCTTGCACCGTTCGAAACGTGTGTTGGAGGAACCCCGCCACCATGCGGGCGACCTCCGCTTGGCTCGCGCCGTCGCGGTCGGTGCGACCGACCACCCACACCTGACGGCCAGGGACGAGCGAGAGCGTCGGGTCAGCCACTAGACTTCCCCTACCAGGTGAGCAATCGAGAAAAACGCGGCCACCTTGCCAGCATCCGTTTCGGTCCTAGTGATGGCTCCACCAGCCGCGTTGCCGTTCAAGATTTCGAAGCGCCCACCGCCGAGCACTTTGCTAACAGTTGCGACGTGCTGATATTTGGTGAAGTAGGCGATATCACCAATCTTCACTCGACTGGAGGGAATCGCTTTCAGCTCCAGCGGGGTGGCTATGCCCTGCCCGCGTACCCAATGAGCATCCGTCAGCCCATCGGCTCGATGAGCCCAGAGAATGAGAGCACCACACCAGGCGTCTGGGTGAGGCTCGTCATCGTCGAGCACATCCGCCCAGTACTTTTCCGGATCGGGCGACGCCATTTCCGCTTCAATCCGCCGCACTAGCGAACGGCGCACCGCATCAGCATCAGATGATTTCGTATCGCGTTTGACGAGCATAGTTAATCCTATCAGAGCGGCGGGGATGGCCCAGAACAGCTTACGCATGGCGTCTCCAAAGGAGTAGGCCGGCGAGGCCGGCGAGGATGACGAGGCCGGCGAGGGAACCGCGGCGACCTCCGCTGGCGGAGTCGCCGCTGGAGCTAAAGGGCCAGGATCCTCATAGGAGCTTTCTTCCGCTACCGAGGCGAGGACTACGGGAGCGGCTTTTTCGACCGACTTGATGACCCCGTCCATGAGAGCCACATAGGACTCCACCGAGGCGGTGTAATAGATGCGCTTGGGGTTCGCGTTCAAGGCGCGAGCAAACTCCTCAGCAGACCCGCCGCGGATAGCCACATCCCACGCCTGAGGGTAACCGTCCTGCAGCAGTGTCAGGTAGGCGTGGACACCAGAAGCCAGATCCGGATAGGCAGCGAATCGGCACGCTGGGTGCTTCGGGTATACAGTGACGGTCGCACGGTCTCCGACAATCTTGTCGATAGTGACGAGACCTGATTTTTCCCATTCACGCGCGGTCGATAACGATACC
>JBBACM010000150.1:0-3080 GCA_041657045.1 Minisyncoccota bacterium | reverse complement strand
TATTAATAGTACATTAAAAGTTGGTTCTATTTATAATTCTTTTTCTGACACTATTATTGTTGATTCAGCAAATACGTTTAAGAAAAGGTTAGCAACTCCCGGTATACTTTCAATAGACACGATGAAAATTGTCCGTACCGACCAGATAGACACACTTACTCGGAAACTTTATCTGACAGGAATATCCTCACAAGATACGGCAAAAAGGATTCTTGGTTATAATGTGGCTACCGGAGAAGTAAAGGCGATGAGATACATACACGGATTAGCTTCGGCAGATAGCTTAATAGAGGGCGTAAACAACTATGTAACTATTGGTGGTGCGCAGTATCTTTATTATAAGATAAGTACAGCAGGTGCAAGTTCCGGCGGAACAACAGTACGTGATACTGTCGGGGTGCTTATTCAGGGGGATAGTTGTAGAATACTTTTCGCAGGGCATTACAAAGTCAGGTTATGGGTTGCGGCGACTACATCAAACGCAAACGATAAAATAAGGGTTAAGCTATTTACAAATAACATACCCAGTGCTACCTCGCTTGGGAGATTCCTTATAAATAGTGCCGGGACAGGAAATCAGACAACGGAAAACTATATGTGGTATAAGGAGTTCTCCGCTAACGATTGGATCAGCTTCAGAGTAACAAATATAACAGGCGCAAGGGCTATCTATATAAGCGATATGAAGTTTTATATTGAACGCTCATACGATTAATAACATTTAAAAATTACTAATGATACTTTTTTACATAATATACGGATTTGTTTTTTTATTGACACTTATCTTATTAATGGGGCAAATGGTCAGGTGGGGGGTTGAAAGCGATGTTATAAATAAGAAGAAATGGTCAAAACTATGGCATGGATATTCGGTTGTGTTTAGATCGGGTGTTATGGTTTTGTGGGTTGTTTTATTTTGGGGTCAATGGTTTTTATTATCTGTCCTTTCATCGTGGTTTGTAGTGTTTAGTTGGATGATTTGGGATGGAATAATTGCCTTGCACCTACAAAAGGATTTTTGGTATATCGGATCAACGGCAGAAATTGATAAGATTTTTACTAAAACAACATCAATGATTTTAAAATTAGTTGTTTTAGCAATCGCAATAGTTTTAACAACTACCTACTTAATTCTAAGATGATGGAAGAAAAACAGACTAAAAACTTTACCCGGTCAAATTGGTTTGCCGTTGTAATCACATGGATAGGAGTCGTCGTAATAGGAGGAATTTCCTTCTATTATAACACCAATTCTTCCGTCTCTGCACATGAGTCGAAGTTAAACAACCACGAGATAAAGATTGAACAGATTGATAAAGACGTTCAAACAAAGGCAAGTATCGAATATGTCGATAAGATCAAACAGGAAAAAGATCAGCAGATAAAAGTACTGACAGATACTAAAGTTGATAAGGATTATCTGATCCAGGTCGATAAAAAGATGGATTTGATAATATCCCTTGTAAGGGATGCAAATTCAAAAATTGATAATCACATAAATAAAGATAAATGAAACCGACAAATCAAAAAATAATAGATATTACTTCGGTAAGTAGTGTAACTCTTGACATTTCGAGCAATGTTGAAAATTACGTTCTCACAGGAACAAAGGTAGTATCTGCACCGTTTACCGTTGTGGCAAGTGGTACTCCGGCCAGAAACTTAGAGGTGTGGATATTTTGCAGGGCAACCTTAACCACTACCGGAACTCCGACATTTGATATTTTAGGTACTGATGTAGGACTTTCTCTTTTAGCCTCTCCGTTTTTGGCAATCTGTAAATATCTAAATGGTGCGTGGTATGTTACCGTTCATAATTTCCCGGTAAAAGGAAGTACAACAATCGAGATCAATGTCGATGATGAACTTATAATCAAGGATGATTCTATTGGAGATGCTCACATAAAATCAGATGCAGAAATAGTATGGACAAAACTTGCAGACGGAACAGCCGGGCAGATCATGGCTACCGATGCAGTATCGAAGAAACCAGTAACATTAGATACTGGAACTTATCCTACACCTGCCGAACTCATCCATGTAAAGGGGGTTACTTCCGCTATTCAACCTCAATTAACAGACAGATATACTAAAGCTGATGCAGATGCTATTACAAACGCCTTGGGAGTATTAATTGCAGATACCTATACCAAAGCACAGGCAGACGTTATTACTGATGCTCTTGGAGTTCTTGTTGCGGATTGTTACACCAAAGCACAAGCTGATGTTATCACAGATGCTCTTGGGGTATTGATAGCCGATACCTATACCAAATCCGAAGTAGATACCGCTATCGCCGCTACGACCCCGGCAAAAGTAAGTTCTGCAATAATAACAGGGAATACCGTATTGTTATCCACTACTCTTAAAACTGATTATGAATGTGATGCAACCGCCGGGGGATTCACAATTACACTCCCGTTGGCAAACACGGTTAATTCCGGTACAATGGTAAAATTCTGGCTTTTGGGTGTTGCAAACAACGTAATTATTCAAAGAGCCGGGGCAGACAATATAACCGACCTTAACCGATCTTCGGTAACAAGCAAGACAATGACAGCACTTGGGAATTGGATTTTTGCCGTAAGTGATGGTTCTGCAAATTGGAAAATCTACTCTGATAAACTGACTTAAAATGACACTTGACGAAATTGGATATGTTGTTTCTCAATACACTAACGTTCTCGATCACCCGGAAGAGTTTAATACCCGGATGAACTGGGGACAGAACCAACTATTTTATGAATGTATCAAGAATAAAAACTTTGAACTGCTTGAACCGTTCAAATATGTTCGTGGAGAAAACGGGACAAAACCGTTGACATTTGTAAACGGGAACTGCCTTTTACCTTCCGATTATGTTTATGCAAGAGGAATGTATTACCTTTTAGACAGTAAGCCTATCAGGGTAAATATGTTAAATGTAAACGATTATGAGAACTTCATGGTCAGTCCATTAGAATACCCTACAAAAGAATATCCCATTGCAAATATCATAAGTGACAGGATAAGATTACTACCAAAAGATATAAGGTTTGTTGTTTTCACCTATATTAAAAAACCAACCGAAATATTTTATT
>JBBACM010000149.1:0-3084 GCA_041657045.1 Minisyncoccota bacterium | reverse complement strand
GGCGTTTCTTTAAGTTGCGTAATCCTATTCCTTTGCCCCGACAGTTGTATCGGCAAGTGTTGGGTAAACAGAGAAACAGTGTGTTAAGTCAAGTTGGCCGTAAGTCTAAATTTAAAGTTAAGGGTAATCGTAAGAAGCGGAGAAGAAAGAAATGAGTAAATCTAAAGTGTTTAAAAACATAAATGAACACTCGTTGCCTAAAGCGATGGCGAATAACGCGAAGGCCGTAAAGAAATCCACGAGGTGATATTATGGAAATCAAGAAAACTATTGGTAAACTTGGTTCATTAGCTAAACAGAAAGCACAAACAACTTTCACAAAAGAGAATGCACGCCATACTCTGCATGAAATGAAAGAAACCACCGGCGAAGTAATTCATGAAGCAAGCAAAGTACGTGATAAAGCCGCCAACTACGCAGAAAAAGTAGATCGTAACACAAGCACGAGCTGGTTAATTAATAGTCCCCAGGGCCATGTCCGCCATGAAGAAGCGGAAAGCTTTATGTTTGGTTCAAAATTCGAGCGAACAGAACATCATAAAGGTAGCCTATTCTATGAAGGTAAAGGGATCAAACATAAAAAAGTTAAACCGAGTAAGCAAACTATAGTCATAAATATAAATAGCAAATCGAAAAAGAGGAGTAGGAGAAAGAAACGGCAAGCCCAGTTCAGCCCCCGCTTTGGCCTATACTAAAAACAGGCCGCTTCGCTTACACATTAGCCATTATCATAGTTTACTTGCTTGTGGTTGCAATTGCGTGGTTTACGTTAACTCAGATTATGGGGGTTGTTCAAGCGGCTGGTCGTACAGTTGCAACTAATTTAGGTACAGTCGATAGTAATTATATTGTGGCTGATCAATTTATTACGGGTGTCTTTATGGGTTTTCTTATTCCTGGCATATTTGCGCTTGCAGTTTGGGTTTGGCAGTATAGTCAGCGTCAAGCATATTTTGGAGGGTAAAAATTGAATATTGTTTTTGCTGCACTTGTTTGTTTAATGCTATGTACTATTACGGGGGTTACTTGGTATTTTGCGCAGCCCCTATGTTATAGTGTGATAAATGTAGCGCTAAACTTTTTGCATGGGCAAAACTTGTTGAATGCGGATCAAACATTAAACTTCAGTAAGTATCTTACTATTTTATGGGGTCCTGTGTTGATTGCTTTTTATATTTTGTGGTTCCTGATATTTGGAACCCGAGAGGATACGGGGAGTGTAACTTATACAAAGAGATAATGGTTTGAATTTAAGGGCTAATATTCCAGAGTTCACTTTAAGGCTTAATCGTAAGGATTGCAAACGGAAAAGTATCTTTATCGCTGACGATGGAAAACTAGAGTTAGAGGGTGCTTTGGAGATTGCGAAGGATTTAGCGCAGAAGATGGGGATGGGTAATAAAGAGTTGTTGATTGCTTCTGACGCGACGTATAGTATGCATGAGGGAGGTTGGCAGGTTGTTATCAAAAGCCGTATTTAAAATAATTCTTGTAGCTTTAGTTTTTTCATGTTGTTTTTTTCCGTTCTTAACAACTGTGGATGCTACATCTTACTCTTACACTTTTAATGGGCCATATGATGAAAACTATGGCGTGTTAATTCCTGGGAAGGTACAAGTTATAGCGCACTACGCTGATAATTATACGTCATTAATTTGCACTTTAATAGATGACCCGGGTGGAAGTAGTTTAGTAACATTCACATATTCCCCTTCATCGAAGCCCACATATTTTGAGTACATAACCTACGACATGAGCAGCGGATACGCTAATTATACTAACCGTCAATATTGGTTGAGTTCTAACGAAAACACTGGGACTTATACTGTGACTGTTGGAGAAAACCCAACGGAAATTGCTTTTAACATTAGAGCTTTAGGCGGTGTAGATGCAGGGGAATTTTTCTGTGTAAAGCGCAGCTTCAACGGAACAACTATTGTTATAGAGCAAAGAGCAATAGATAATACTGATAGTGTAGTCGCTAATTTAATGCCGAACACTATTTACCAAGTATCTTTCTTATCAAGCACTGGCTCAACGTTCTATACTTTTGGCAACATCAACACTTATACAACTCCAATAACTTTAACGGTTTCCCCCCTAAGTTTCCCAAGCGATATATTATTACAATACAAATATGTCCACATATACGCCAGTCGTCCTACATCGTCAGAAATCAAAATAGATTATGAAGATACCCAAAACAAAACTTTAAGTGTATATTACTCTCTTTCTTTTATCAACGGTACAATCGCTTATAGTTTAACCCATTTGGGAACCAGCCAATTTACTGATATATGGACAGGTGCTAACTCGAACGAAAGTTATTATCTTTCTGCTACCATCATTCACTCTGAGTTTGGAACAATAACTTTCTCTCAAACTTTAACAGGTTCAGCCGGTGCCTCTTTACCGATAGATTTTGGGGTATTCGGAGATTTCGCGGGTGTAGATGGTAAACAGATACTTGGCGCTTTAATAGTGTTAGTTATATTTGGGTGCTTTAGCGCATTTAATGCTTACATTGGAATCTTTGCTGGTGTTGTAACAGCGGGTATTATGGTTTGGATTGGGTGGTTGAGTAGTGTTACACAGGCGGCTGTCGTGGCAGCGTTTGCTTTAACTATTTTGTTAGCTATTACTTATTGGAAAAGGAGGATAAACTAGATGCGTGTCCAAAGCCAGCTTCTTTTAATTTTTGTTTAAATGCTGGTATGACTTTGGTTGATGGTCTTGGGAACTTGGGTGTTATTCCAGGTTACTCTATGGCTCATAGCTTAACTAATTCTAGTTCTATTCCTACAGATGCAAACAGTGCAGCCGTGCAATATGGGAATGCTAGTCAGATAGCTACTTCATGGAGCCAAAATCCCCCAACGCTTTTGGGTACTATTGGGGATATTCTTGGTTCTTTGCCTTGGTATTTCCGTATGATTCTTGATATATTTACTGGGTTTCCGTTTTTGATTGCTCAATTAAGCTCTGCTTTTGCGTTAGATGCTTTAAGTAGTAATGTTGTGTTAGTGATTAGTGTTGCTTTGTCTAGTGTGTGGGGTTGGTTAATGGCAAGTTTCATAATAGAAT
>JBBACM010000148.1:2764-3090 GCA_041657045.1 Minisyncoccota bacterium | reverse complement strand
GAGGTTGGCGAAGGTAGTGGAAGTTGGAAAGGAGGAACTGTTGGATGTAGTTATGATATGTTAAAAGGTGAGTCACCGGAACAATGCCTACGAAGAATGGAAAAGGATAGAAGATTTAACAGGTAGACTAACTAAACTGCTGTAAACTAAGAGGGACTAATGAATATTGATGCATTATTTATATCTAGTATATTAAAAGAAAAATCCGCAGAAAAATTTCGATTAGCTGTAAAAAAAATCGCAAATGAAAAATTAGTTGGTATTGAAAGAAATGTATATCAGTTTATTAAAGATTATTATAGACAGTCTGATGGTAAGTTACCTAG
>JBBACM010000148.1:0-2754 GCA_041657045.1 Minisyncoccota bacterium | reverse complement strand
CTTCCTTCCATATAAGCGGTGAGAACAAAGTTTCCGGATGTAGAATTAATTCAACCTAATGATTCTATAGAGTTTTATATTGATGAGTTACAGAATAGAGAGAAGTATGAAGCTTTAACAAACTCAAATACTGCCATTCAAAATAAATTATTTAACAAAGATATTGAAGGAGCCTTTGAAGAGTTAAAGAAACTCAATAGTTTTTTTGGTAAGATTTCGGTTGATGAATCAATTACGGTGGCTAGTGGTTTTGGAGATAGAGTAAAGAATTATCTTAATGCTAAAAAGTGTGAAGGTAAGATTGGTTGGCAAACTGGCTTTGAGGCTATAGATAAACATATTGGTGGCATTGCCGATGAGTATTTGGTTATAATGGGCACGGCGGGAATCGGTAAAACTTTTGGGTTATTAATGATGGGTAAGAATATTTGGATGCAAATGGATAAACCAGTGTTTCTTGTATCTAATGAAATTGCCCCAAAGAAAATGGGTGGAAGGTTGGATGCTATTCTGTCGCAAGTAAATTATTCAAAGTACAGAAAAGGCTTGTTGAGTAGCGCTGAAGAAAAAAAGATAGCAAAGCTAAAAGAAATGTATAAAGTATTACCAGAGTTTTATATGACTAATGGTGCTGGTAAGAATGTTGATGATATAGAATTTGAAATAATGAGTATTGATCCTAAACCAGGATTGCTTTTAGTGGATGGATTATATTTAACGGATATGGGTTTTAATGATGAGTATAAGAATACTTCAACAGCTTCGAGGGCTTATCAGAGGTTGAAATCTAAGTTAGGTATTCCTCTAATAGCTACTACTCAAATGACTGATGATTTTAAGACTAAATATGCAAGGGCTATACAAGAAGATGCTGATGCGGTGCTGTATTTGAAACAACCTCCAAATTTTAGAGACATGAAAAGGATGGAGTTGATATTTACGAAGATCAGAGAGGAAGATAGTTTTTTGAAATTACAAATGAATTGGGATTTTGATAAGTGGAATTTCTCTCAAATAAAAGATGATGATGAAGGAGATTCGGATAGTGAAGTCGTTATTAACTAATTTGTCTTTACATAAAAGAAAAAATGATGTATTTTTTGGTCAGATATCTGATGTAATTATTCAATGTGATGGCTTCTTAAAGTATAAGGATTATCGAAATGGCTGCTCTGTTGCTATTGTAGAAAAAGGTATTGCTATCTATAAAAAAATTTATTTGCTGGAAAATCTAAAAAGTAAAGACTTAAAAATGTTTGCCGAAAAAGAAAAAATTACTAATAATGTAGTAGAATATTTTGCCATTTATTGCGCTATTCTTTTAGCTGGTAAGTATAAAATTCCGTTTATCTATTCTGACTCTGAACTATGTGTAAAACAATTGATGGAGGATTGGACAATTACTAAAGAACACTTAAAAGTGTGGAATAAACTTTGTAAAAAACATTTAAAGAAGTATCAAAGAATTGTATGGATCAGCCGAAAAGCTAATGTCTTAATATTGGGTCATTAATAAAATCTTAAAAAGGAGCTAGGGAAATATGGGTAAAGAAAAATTTGTAACACTATGTATTGATAAGTTAGAGGAACAAACTGCAAAAGGGGTATTGAAAGCAATTGCTAGGGAAATGCCGGTTGCCGAGGATTGTCTCTATCAAATGTTTAAGGATAAAGAAATTGGGCTGGAACAAAAAATTAGGGTTGAAGGAGTGAAAGATCTAACTCTTGCTTAATAGTAAAATAATTTAATAATTAAATCCGCGTAATGCGGATTTTTTATGAGGAGAATAATATGAACCTAGATAAGTGTACTACAACAGTAGATGTTAAATCAGCTAATTTTGCTAAGTTTACCGAGTTAATAGGTAATCAGTTTAATCATGGTGGAGATAAATATAAGTTAAATAATAACAAGGAATTTACTGATCAAATATGTGAAACTTTTCCTGGAGAAAGCGGCGTTGACTGGGTGCTAGGAACTATGATGAAATATTTGGGGAGGTATAAAAATTTTGGTAGAGAAAAAGATTTATTAAAGATGGCTACCTATTGTTATATTCTTTGGTTAAAAAATGGGTTTCATTTAGAAGAATTACATGATGAGGATACTAAAAAATAAAGGAGAACTAAAAAATGCGCTTCGATGAAAAGAAAGATGCAATAAAACATTTGAAAAGCCTATTAGGTGATAGGTGTACTATCGATGATAATGGGCAAGAAGTATTGGTATATGGTGAAGATATGAGAAGTTTCTATGAGGCATACAATGGTGTTGGCAGTGGTGTTAAAATGAAATTGATTTATAAAATCGCGCTCGATGAAAATGGAAGATATTGGAATACATATCTAAATAGAAACGGAATATTTATAAAAATGGCTGGTTGATGTGGAATTAAATAGTCAATTAAAAAACGCTTTATTATTGATGCTGGAACAGTTAGGTGTCTCAACGGAAGGGTATCGAGAAACGAATGGGAATATTCAAATACGTTGCCCGTTTGCTGCTTGTGAAGGTTCTTCTCATGCTGATGGAACTGATAGTAATCCTAGCTTTGGAATTAAACTAAATGGTAATAAGTTTCAATATAATTGTTTTACTTGTTCCGATAAAAAGGGAAATAGTTTAATTGAATTAATTCAAATGCTGCTGGATCATAAAGTAATAAAGAGTAAAGGTAATGCTTTTAGTTTACAGAATGCTATTAAGATTAGGTTTCCAAAATATTATGAGCACTTTGTAAAAGAGGAAAGAGA
>JBBACM010000147.1:0-3092 GCA_041657045.1 Minisyncoccota bacterium | reverse complement strand
CAAAGACTAACTAACTCAAAGTCGTATTCATCGCCCCGGTGGACATAACTCAAGTGGTGAACGTCCCTCGCTTGTGTTCCACAAATCTGACAAGTGGACTGATCCCTTGTAAGAATATCTTTTCGCTTTGATCGCCAATGATCTGAAAGCAGGTATTCCGAATAAACCTTTTCATCAAATTCTTCTGACAGTCCCCGAAGTTCGGTACAAAGTTTCTGAATGACAAGCACATCTTCCAAGAATAGTTTGTCTAAGTATTCATGGTATTCAGCAAGTGAACGGGTTGGAAGTTCTTGACCTTTATAGGAAGATTCCGGTTCAGCGTTCGGGGTAAGCCGTTTGCATCTCTTACAAAACTTTCTGATAGCCGTTTTGCCGTTACTGATCGTAAACCGTATAGGGATATATTCATGGTCGCACTCGACAGGGGTAGTTTCAAAGCGATAGCATACCGGACAAAATTCGATATTTATTTCCCTAAAATACCGGACAGACAAAAGCCCGTCATACAGGCAATTTTTAGAATGGGCAATCATCTTCTTTCTCTAAATAGTTTTTCGGAACAATCTTGTCGTCTAATTCTACCATTTCGGGCAGTCCGTCAATTACATCAAGGCCAAAAGACTTAAAGTCAATTCCCCGGCTTAGGTCACAACTTACCTCGCTTATGTTCCCACCCATCTTGCTACGACTGACGCTAATCAGGATTTCGGCTTTCTTCATAACCGAAGAACCCAAGTGTCCGGTCGCAAAGTTGTCATTCTTGTTTTGGTGAATAATCGTAGCAATATGACACCTATAAACCTTTGTTAGTCGCAGTAGCATTGTATTTACCCTCGTAGCTTCATCTTCGTCATTGATCGCATTGGCTAAGTCCGCTATACCATCAATCACACAAAAGCCGACCTTATCACCCCAAAGTTTAAAAGCATATTCAATAATCTGGCATCGTTCCAAAGGTGTAAACTGTCGAAGGGAAAATCCCCTTAGATTATTTTTTTCATCGTCTGCCATGTATTCAACCCTTCGGATCGTATTATAGCAATCGTATTCACCTTGTTCTGTGTCAAAGTAAAGCACAAGACGTTTGTCCGGGGGAAGTCCACCAACAAGTTTCTGGTGTTTCGAGGTTAGAATAGCGGAAGTAAACAGGTTCATCAAAAAGGTTTTCTTAGACTTAGCCTTTCCGATAATGCAAGAAAAGTTACCTAACGTGAAAAGCCTTTTGTTTTCAGTACCGTAAGTTTCAACTTCTTTTATACTAAGTATCGTTGGCGGTTTTTCAATCGCTATCGAAGTGTTTATCCTTGATTGGTGAAGTATCTTTTCAATTTCAGATACGGCCATTAGTTCCTTTTCGGGAAGTATGCTTCTGACCGCTTCTTTAAAGTCGCCATTGAACCGAAGCAACCCTAATACTTGAAACGGAGTATAGCCTTTCATTGGTTCAAAGGGATAAGCGTTAGCCGTGAAAACATAAAAAACATTCGGGGCAACCTTTCCCAAAGTAGCCGATATGCCTTCTTTCTTTCCCGGTCGCCTCCACTTATAACCGTCAACCTGAACCCATCCTGCGCCCGTCAGGATGTCTTTCATTTCCTGAATAGACCCTTCGGATTCATTATACTTATCCCCAGGTCTATCTCCGGTTTCCCATTCAGTCTTAATCAGCGAAGGATAACATTCGTTCATCGAACAAGCGTTATCAATCAGGGTAGCCCGTTCAAGTTCAGAAATCGTTTCGATAGAAAGAATGTCGTTTCGTATAACCTTGTACCCTTCAGACGGATAAGCACAGAAATACCCACCTTCGCCCCTTGTTTCAATAATAGCATCCGGTCGGCCATCCTTCATCCGTTGTGCTATTTTACGGTTGCCATCATTCTTCGTGCATCTGAAAATGAAATGATACCCACCGTTCATCGTGGATTCAATCGGGAGTTTATGCGCTTCATAGATCGCCTTCACTTCAGGAATAGCAAGAAATTCGCTTAGAACTTTCGTGGCATCCCCGAAGTGGTTATCAAAGTCTATACATTCAAGACCTCCTGAAGTCTTGCCACAAATCAAACCGATAAGGCTTGCTTCTTTGAAGTCACTATCCGCGAAACCATCCTTCCATGATCTCGCAATCAAAGGGGTCTTGTCCTTCTTTGTAGGCAAACAATAGATTCCTACTTCACGATATTTTCTGACTGCTTCAATCATTGGCTGGCAAGTTCTTGTTTGGTGAAATAGACCTTATTCATACTAATCGAATTAATGATCGTTAGCTTCCAATTAATATCAGTAGACTTAGATTTCTTTTTGTGTTTCCATCCTGCTTCGGTTCCCCAAAAGTTTGTAAACCCTTTTTCGATTGACAAAGGTACGTTTATACCGGGATTCAACCTCGCTTGTTCTGCCATCAATCTTTCATTGTTCACAAAAGTTCGATAAGCGTCCTTGCATTCGGATAGGTAAATCTTAAAATCTGAACGCCACGATAAGATAGTTCTTTCCTTCTTATCCTTCTTGTTTGTGGTTAGTTGTTGGTTAGTTGATGGTTGCTCGATGGTTAGTTCGCTGGTTGTTTGTTGGGTATTTACGCTTGTTCCAAATTGATAACTTTCATATTTACAGATAGTTATAATACTATATTTGTTGGTTGATTTGATGGTTATTTCGTTGGTTGAAATTAGCCTTTTTATACAAGTGCGTACAGATTGTTCAGTAATTCCGGTACTTTCAGAGATAGCCTTTCGTCCGGTTATAAGTTGCCCACGTTTGATTTCGATACCCTGCCATTTTCCGTCCTCGTGGTTTGCTGAAAGAAGTAAGTGTAAGAAAATGTGAACCATGTTTTCAGTCTTATACCATTCCCACGTTTGAATAGACCGAAAGATTTTTACCCATCCGTTCATATCGGAAAAAATAAAAGCATCGGACTTAGAGGCTGTTTGGCGCACTACTGCCATACGGAGGTTTCCCTTCCCGTTGCTCATATCCGATGCTAAAATATCTTTTTCCATTTATAGTGCTTTAACGAAGCTAAGATAGGTATTATTTCAATACGTTGTTACAATCTGTTAATAATTTCATACGCATATTCC
>JBBACM010000146.1:0-3116 GCA_041657045.1 Minisyncoccota bacterium | reverse complement strand
AGAGTTTCGGAACTGTCTGGCGACAGCTACTTCCGGCTGTTATTTACGATAAATTTTTAGTTTCATGATTTCCAGTCATACCCATAAAATACTTTATTCCGTTAAAAAAGCAAGAGAGTTATTCTATAGTGAGTTAATCAAAAGACATCTCAAGTTGCTTAGTGGTTTTATAGGTCTTATCATTTTCAGCAATCTGCATATTTTTTATTGCCTGCTTAAAATATGTTTCCTTCAACTCACAACCAATTCCATATCGGCCATTAGTAACAGCCGAAAAAACCTCACTTCCAACCCCCATAAACGGCGTAAAAACTTTTTCACCAGGATTAGATCTCAATTGTATACACCTGTCAATTATATCTAATTGCAGCGGGTGGACGTGCTTTTCATCATCCTCTGCTTTCTTCTCAAATGGTACTACCCGGTTCATCCGTATGTCATCCCAAATACACGAAGCGTACCGCCTCCAAATCATATGAGACCATCGGTTTTCTTTTTGATCACCAGTCCAGTTTTTAAACCGTTCAAATTCTTGTGGTACGGGACATTCACCAGCGTAGTACTCAAATCCGGTAGGGTGTTGTATCGGAACTTGGTTCACCCCATCATCGCGCCTGAAAATCAATAGATAATCAGCGGCAGCAACCCCTCCATATGCAGCATCTTTTACTATTGTCATGTGGGAAAGGTTTTTAATCATAGTTCTATTTCGCACCCAGAGCGGCTCTTTCCAAATGGTATGCCGTGCAATCATGTTGAATTTGTATTTATTGTGAAGCCTGATAATGTCTCCAGGGAAATCTATATAATGATCTTTTCCTGAATTGCTTGACGGCACATCGGTGCAATGTACGGCAGTAATTCTCCCCTTCATTGTAACCCGTTTCAACTCAGATACGAAGAATTCATATTGTTTGAAAAACTCGTCGTAATTCAGGCAATTGCTCAAATCTCTTTCGTCAGACGAATAATGGTACAATCCACCAAATGGTGGTGAGTAAATACTGAGGTGTATTTTTTCATCTCCAATTTCGTTTAACACTTCCATGCTGTCGCCATTATAAATTGCGTATTTATCAGTAATTACCTGGTCAATTATAGCCATGATGGTAACTCCACATTGTTAGAGTGTTTGACAGTTCTATTTATATATAAACTATTGTTCATTTCTCGCACAAGGTTGTCGAACATTTTAACAGCCTGTTCTTCTTTTCGCTTAACGTTGTTAAGTATTTTTCGCTCCCCTTCGGTCATAATAGTATCAATTACAACATCGTTTTTTTGACCGTACCTGTAGTGTCGTCTGGTAAGTTGATACTTTCTCTCAAAAGAATGTTCTGGAAAATGTGTTAGGTGACAACAGTTTTGCCAGTTCATTCCAAACGCCCCTATTTTTGGTTTTGTTATCAACCGCTGTATTTCGCCACTTGAAAATTTTAAGAACAACTCCTCTTTTAAATCGTCAGTCATTCGTCCATGAACCTGTACGGAGTTTGGAATAATTTTTTCAAGTAGATCGCCCTCATCATCAAGTTGACACCATACAGTAGATTGATCTGTTCTTTTTTCTACACACGACTTAACGTACTCACATCGTTCTGGTATTGTGCGCCGCTTCTCTTCTCTCTGTTCTTGTAAATCTTTTGCGTGAACCGGAAGAAAGTATCCGTCTGGTAGTGTTTGCGTGTCAACGACGTGGATATTTTCAATGAGGTTTGGCAATCTGTAACCATCGTCTGAAAAGCCAATATCAGATGGCCTTCTTATTGCCCGTGCCCACGATGTAACCCAGCGCCAAAAAGGCGTTTCTGAGTGCTTTTTAAATCTCCACTTCGGAGCTTCTCCATACATTCTTTTTGATGTAACATTAGCTTGATCATTTTTAAAAAACCTGGTGAGCATATCAATATATCCGAGATACCCGAGAGACTCGCTCGATGTTCCAAGTTCAATAAAATCGTTTGGTGCTGCTGTTGCCGTTCCGAGTAGCCGGTAAGGAATTTTTCTGGCAAATTCAACAAAAAGTTCTTTAAACTTTCCATTGTCATTTTTTAAAATGCTTGACTCGTCACAAACGACACCAGAAAATTCATCTGGTTTGAACAGATGAAGTTTTTGGTAATTTGTGATTACTATATCGCATTTATGGTTACCGTCTCTTGACCGTTCAACATCAATTCCAAACTTGTTACCTTCTCCAACTGTTTGTTGGGCAACTGCTAAAGGTGCAATATTAAGAACGGGCTTACCGGTATAATTGGCAACGTTTTTAGACCAAACTAATTCTTGAATTGTTTTCCCCAATCCGCAATCTTCAAAAAGAGCAGATCGCCCTGTTTTTATTGACCACGCTACCAAGTCTTTTTGAAAATCAAAAAGACAATCAGGCAAAAAGTTTGGCTCAAATCCGTTATTGCACCCCTGTTGTAGTTTATCATTTATAAATTCGTGGTAGTTCATTGTGGTTCTACACTTTTACTATCATCTGTTCTAACGGTGTGTATTTTTGCCGCCATACTACGTTTAATTTCCATAGAATACCTTTTCTTTAAAAGTTTAAAATATCAGTTACCACGTCACCGACCAGGTTAAAACTGCTGCTGCAACCCAATAAATTACCCGCTTCCACTCGCCATCAGGGATATAACCTACAGCTGCTGCAAGGTCAATCACGATCAACACCGTCGGAAGTATTTGGTTCCGTTTCAAAACTCCACCTTTCACCGCATCTTTCACAGGTATAGAACAAGCCAACTTTCTCTTCGTGTCCGCATGAAGGACATTCGGGTGATTGTTTAATCTTCTCGCTACACCTACTGCAATATTCCGTCTCTTCATTCTGCATGTTCCCGCATACCGGGCACTTGTACTGTAGTATCGGTTTCCAGTTCATGATACTCCGTTTCATGTGATAGCCGCCAACATAGGCAGGCGGCATGATAAATAGTTAAAAAGGAAGGTCGTCGTCGTCGAGCGGAGGTTTGTTATCGTAAATATTATGACTTTTTTGAGAAATGTCAATTTCTTTTTTCTTTGGAATGCGTATCTTTCCCGATTCTGCCGTTGCAACGCTGCAAAGAAATGCGATCTTTAGACGCGTACCAATTGTCCCATCT
>JBBACM010000145.1:0-3118 GCA_041657045.1 Minisyncoccota bacterium | reverse complement strand
TCCCACACACCTATCTCTAGGTAGTTAAGGGGTTGGCCTACGAGGTGTGATAGGGTTGCTCTAACAGCCTTGCGCAAGGCGGTAGTCATATCGGTGCCATAGCCTGGCAACGTAGCAAACACGTAGGGAAACTGCTGATAGTCTGTGTCTTCAATGGCCATTAGCTGATCGTCCTCCATAGTCTAGCTGCGGTTGGACCCCATCCACCGTTACCGTGGAATGAGCATGGGTAGGTTTCTGTTTCATTGTTGTAGAGGTGATTAACGCCATACAACTCTCGCACTTCAATTGCATCAAGTACTGGACGTTCCATCTTGTGGTTGTCGTAGAGGTTGCAGAAGAGCTTGCAGTGGAAGTCTAAGGCAAAGTCCTTACTGTCAGGATGCAGTATCCACCAGCGGTTGTAAGCTTCTTGATTGCACCAGCACAACTCACGGGGCCAGAATTCTGGAGTGTTGAATAGGTTTAGTAAGGCCCCCGCCCTGCCGATAATCTGCCCCCCGTTAATGTATCGCCATCGCGTAGGGGCATTAGGCAATTGCCCAAACCTTGGAATCTCTGGTGGAAACAGGTTGGTTTCCATAGCAAATACGATTGGTGAGTTGAAGTCTAAGAAGGTTCTTTCGATTGCCTCTAATCCAGCCGTGAAGAATACATCCCAAGCATCCGTTACTAGTACAATCTCTTCTGAATGTTGGGCTTCTAGAGCCTTGAGTAGCCGCCACCAGGTATCGTTGCCATCGTGATCAAACTTGCATCCTAGGGTAAAGTTTTCACCCTGGATACCGTACTTTCTTAGTGACTCACGAAACATCCAACGGTTTGGGCCACCCTTATTCGGTGGGGCATCAATCGGTATTGAGGAAGCATATAGGAGTTTCATTGCTATTCCCAGTCTTCCTTGTGCTGGTAGTCGTTGCGTACCTGGTCACCCAAGCCTAAGTAGTCAGCCGCTTCAAGTATTTCTGGGTCAGTCCAGTGTTGAATTTCTACAGCACTAGCGGTTAAATCGTAGGGTCGGGTTCTGCCAGTCCCAAACGTGTGGAATGCCAATGGCACACCACACAGACCTAGTTGTGATTCATCCCGTCCCTTGTCTAAAGGCCCCTCTAAGAATGCCTTTACCAATTCTGGTAGAAGGTAACGAGGCACAAATACCAGGCTCATCTGTAAGGCGTGGTGCTTGACCTTACGTTCATCCTCGTAAGGTTTGCCGGCTAGAAACCGTTTTGGAAACTCCATTGACTGCCTGTAGCATTGATCAACCCAATCCCCAATGGCTAAACAGTCTTGTTCTACGTAGATTAGGTCCGCCATGCAACTGTAGGCGTACATGGCACTGATGATGAAGCTACGGCCCCAACCACTTAGGAGACTGTCTGTGTTCTGGTAGTTGGCATCTAGGCTCAGTACTTGCTCCCTATGGTCTGGTAGTGGTAGTATGGGTGAGGCTGAATCTACAATTAACACTCCGGCAGGCTGAGAGTACTTGAAGACGCAATGCTTCCACAACTCGTGGAAAGGCTGTGATCTTGAGTAGTGATTGCCTCCGTTAGGAAACCTGCGCCCCCTGGCACAATACCAACCACTACCAATTACGTACTTCCTTGGTTGAGTTGTCATTACCAATCCCACTTGCATCCGTTAGAGAGGTAGTAATCAGCCGTACGCTGCAAAGCTTCGCGTAGAGTAACGCTTGGTCTAGCTTCAATCACTGAGTATAGCTTGGTATTGTCGCTCTGGAGATGCCAGATTTCCCAGGGTCGCATACGCTTCATGTCTGGGGAAACCACCACTTGGTCGTGTCCCATAATCTTGCCAATCAGTTCAGCTAAGGCATAGATTTTGATAGTACTTTCAGAGCCCATGTTATAAACTTCACCAAACTGCCCCTTTTCCAGCAGTTCAACAGCCATCCTAACGGCGTCACCTGCATACTGAAAGTCTCGTTCACTATTGTTGCCTAAGCGAACAACAGCCGTTGTGCTTGCATTAGCAATGTGGTCTAGCTGGCTGATAATTTCTGGGATGACATATTCGTGAGTTTCTCGTTCGCCCACACAATTGAATTGACGCATAGCAATAGCTGGCACCTTGGCTTCACGCCATCGCACCTGCACCAAGCCATCAGCAGCCATCTTGCTAACACCGTAGGTACTATGGGGGATAACAGGTGCATCCTCACTGATCTTGCCTTTAGCATCACCATAGATTTCTGCCGAACTAACCTGGAGGATA
Source organism: Minisyncoccota bacterium (assembly GCA_041657045.1). Classification (GTDB taxonomy): domain Bacteria; phylum Patescibacteriota; class Minisyncoccia; order Minisyncoccales; family Minisyncoccaceae; genus UBA2211. Next base: position 880 of record JBBACM010000145.1, on the reverse strand, counting down.
GCCCTGACGTTGGCTGCCTGACAGGCATTCAACACCTTGAGGACAGCAACGGCATTGATATCGAAGAAGTGTAGTGGTCGCTCGAAACCCTCTGGTATGTAAGGTTCCGCAGCATAGTTGAAGACGTACTGAACATCATGGCTCTTCAGTATCTTCGTCGTCTCCAGTTCCGATTCTCTGATGTCGTGCCAAACGAATTTCGCTTTCTTGTGGATGTGCTTCCGCAACCCGCTGATCAGGTTGTCCAGCACCAGCACTTGGCAATTCCTCTTCTCCAGTAGGTAGTTCACTAAATGTGACCCTAGGAATCCGGCTCCACCGATCACGCATACTGAGCAATTTCTTATGTCTCGCATGTCCGCTCCTAACAACAGTAAACTCTCTAGGGGTTTCGTATTCCAGGATCAATAGCTTCCTAGCAACTCTCAACATCTCTAGTTCAATTCGCAACCACTCAACCGCACCAAGGTTGTTTATAGTCATGGTACGAATGGAACGGCAGATAGCCCAATCAAACTCGTAATCATTGAACGGTAGTTGATCCAAACTGGATTGCACGTTGGGATAACTTGGGTAGAGCGAATCCATGGCTTTGAGCAATGAACTGGATTGGTCTACCCCGACATACTTGGCTACCCTAGGCAACACTTCAGTCAAGGCCCCATAACCACAGCCAGCATCTAATACCCTAGTGTTGGTTACCAAGGACTCTAGGGTTTGCTTATGCCAAGCTTGAATGTCATCCCAGACCAATTCATCCACGTCGTAAACACAACGATGTAGATTTCGTGGGTCTCCAATGACTTGGTCTAATCGTTCTTTCCAGAAGGCTTCCGAACGGATGGGCAAGTAGCTATCGGCCATTAGGGTCGCTCCTTAT
>JBBACM010000144.1:2414-3155 GCA_041657045.1 Minisyncoccota bacterium | reverse complement strand
CAACTATCTAGAATAATCTATTTTTTAATTAGATTAATGTCTTTTACAGTAATCCACGCCGACATGAGTCCGAATCCACTTTTATCAATTTCAAAGGGATCTACTGTCTTCTGATTTTTTAAAAAAACCAGCAGGCAATAATTTTTAGCCTTAAACAGTTTATAATACTTATTAATATCTTTTTTGGATATACCTGCTCGTGCGGAATATTTAAAAAGTATCTTCTCAACTGTTATGGGGTTTAATTTAGAAAACTGTAAAACTTCGGAAACCTCGGCCCTTAATGTAACCGGGCTACCTGAATCTTTAAAATAAACAATTTCTCCTTTCTCTATTTTTCCCCATGGAGAAACTCTATTCTTGTACCATCGCGACTCTATCGTTTTCTCTCCGCTTAAAATCTTAGGGAGTAATCTCCAGGATTTTTTCATTATGGCTAAATGGTCCATAAAAATTAGGTTACAATATTCCTTTAACTTCCAAATCAAATCTTTTGAAAAAGTCTACCATATATGCGTGCCTTTCTTCGGCGATTTTCTTTCCTGTTTTTGTTAAAATTTGTGATTTGACTTTCTTGAGCTTATAATAATATTCTAATAAAGCTGTGTCTTCTTTAGTGTAGGCATAATCTTTAGCATTCTTTAAGTTTTTCTTCTCGTTTCCGGTATATAAATGAGTAGCTCCCAAATATCCCGCAAAAAGAAAATCTCTCGCTACTCCTACCGCACCGATAGAATCAAG
>JBBACM010000144.1:0-2404 GCA_041657045.1 Minisyncoccota bacterium | reverse complement strand
CCTCAATTGTCTTCGGCTTATGTTCGTTCCTATATCTATGAGATAAAATACAATGCTTTATATTTTCTACAATATCTTTATCTAAATTATAAGAAGATAGAATTATTCCTGCCAATTCAGCGCCTCTTTCGGCATGGCAAACCTTTCCCCCTCCGTCCATCTCCTCTTTTCTTCCGATATCATGAAGATATGTAGCCAACTTAACAATATTCATATCGGCTCCTTCTTTTTTACCAATTTTAACGGCCAGCTTATACACTCTTTCTACGTGACCCCAATCATGGCATCCGCTAGCATCGACAAAAAAGCTCTTTGCTTTTTCTTCTATCTCTTTTATTATTTTACTATTTATCTTCATATGATTGCATTATTCTACCTCCTTATATTGTCCATGATGCCAAGCTGGAGCACACGGGACGAACAAAGTTAAATTACCTTCCTAGAAAAACTTTTCACCAGGCTCGATTAAAATCAAATCCCCTTTATTGAGAATAATTTCCCGGTCATCAACAACGACCTTGCCCAAACCTTCAATAACATATCCTAATTCCTTACATTTGGTATTCAATTGCCGTACAGTTTTCGCTATTTTTAAATTGTTCTGTTTGATTTTTATGAATAATTTTCATAAAATTATTATTTCTGCACTCCGCAACATTTCTTATACTTCTTCCCGCTCCCGCAAGGACAAGGGTCATTCCTTCCTGTTTCTGACTTTTGGACAGAACTTTCTCTATCTTCGGAAACGGTCTGCATTTGTGTCGGGGCGCTTTGAGCATTAATAGAAGCTCTCATAATAGTCTCTATAAGCATCTTTTCGTAACTATCGAGCAATTCTCTAAACATTATCAAGCCTTCCTTCTTATACTCAACCAAGGGATCTCTCTGTCCGTAAGCCCTTAGTCTAACAGAATCTTTCAAGCTTTCCATATTTTCCAAATGTTCTATCCAAAGAGTATCAATAACTCTTAAGCTGGCCACCTTTTCTATTTGCCTCATATTCTCCGAACCGACTTCCTGCTCTTTCTTCTCGTAATCTTCCATGGTATACCCGTATTTTTCAAGCAAAGGCAAAACCATTTCTTTTAAATCTCCTTTTTCTAGTATTTCATTCCTCTTAGAGTAAATGGTTTCCCTCTGTTTATTCAAAACATCATCATAGTCTAAAATATGCTTTCTGGCGTCGAAATTAAATCCTTCAATCTTCCCCTGGGCCGATTCAATGCTTCCAGAAATGATACTATTTTCAATCGGCATGTCTTCTGGAATATTAAATCTATCCATCAATCCTTTAATTCTGTCGCCTCCAAATATCCTGATAACATCATCATCAAGAGAAACAAAAAACTGAGTTGTGCCCGGATCACCCTGCCTGCCTGCCCTACCTCTTAACTGATTATCTATTCTTCTCGCTTCATGCCTCTCCGTTCCAATAACATGCAAACCTCCTAATCTTTTTACTTCTTCGTTTTCTTCCGGAGTCGAAGGATTTCCTCCTAAATATATATCAACTCCTCGCCCGGCCATATTGGTAGCTATCGTAACTGCTCCTTTCTTTCCGGCCTGAGCAATAATCTCACCTTCTTCTTCGTGATGCTTGGCATTCAAAATCTTGTGCGGAATTCCGTCTCTTGATAAGAGCTTGCCCAAATATTCATTCTTCTCAATAGACGTGGTTCCTACCAACACCGGCTGTCCTATCTTGTATTTTTCTTTTACTTCTTCGGCAACGGCTTTAAACTTCGCATCTTCCGTCTTGTACACCTTATCCCCTAAATCTTTTCTCACCATGGGTTTGTTTGTCGGAATAACAACAACGTCAAGATGATAGACCTTATCAAACTCTTCAGCGGAGGTTTCAGCAGTTCCGGTCATACCGCTTAACTTTTTATACATCCTAAAATAGTTCTGGAAAGTAACCGAAGCTAAGGTTATTGATTCAGGCATAATCCTTACGCCTTCTTTAGCTTCTATGGCCTGATGCAGACCGCCCGACCATCTTCTTCCCGGCATCATCCTTCCTGTGAATTGATCGATAATAATCACTTCTCCATTTTTTACCACATAGTCTTTGTCTTTTTTGAATAAAATCTCTGCTTTCAATGCTTCTTCTAAATGATGAAGATATTTAATTCCTTTTTCGTCATAGATATTTCCGGCATTTAAAACTCCCTCTATTTTATCAATTCCTTTTTCGGTTAAGGTAACCGCTCTCAATTTTTCGTCAACTTCGTAATCTTCTTCCGCTTTTAATCTAGGAATAATTCTGGAAAATTCTGTATACCATTTAGAACTTTCTTCGTCGGGAGCAGAAATAATCAAAGGCGTTCTGGCTTCATCAATTAAAATAGAATCTACCTCGTCGACGATTGCATAGTTAAATCCCCTCTGCATCTTATTTTTC
>JBBACM010000143.1:0-3168 GCA_041657045.1 Minisyncoccota bacterium | reverse complement strand
CGCTCATTTGCGCTCCCTTCCTGCTCGTTGGCTATCAGAGAACCGATACGGGTACGATGATTGGAACTTCATTCAGGAACTTAAAAAGTTGTCTCCAGACGGTGTAAAGATCGAAACACCTTCATATGTAGTTTGTCATATTCCATTTAAAAACGGGTACGATGTATGAAAAATATCACATATTGCCATTGAATGATATTAAACCTCATAAGGAAACGGGTTTTGATTGTCCCTGTAAGCCAAAGAAACAAATTGTATATCACAAAATGTTAATTATTCATAATGCTTTCGATTGCCGGGAACGGAAAGAGGAATTAATTGAACAGATCAATGAGAATTAACCTACTCTCACATGATAACGGTGTAGGCTTGACTCAGGATGTTAAGATTGTAAAGTCAATCCTGAAAGGTCACAGATGTACTTTTTATGACTTAAGATATGCCGAGCCTGTGAAAGCTGACTTAAATATTCACTTTGAACACATCGGCAACCATTGGGCGAAATTTGCCAAAACGAACCTGTTTTTCCCTAATCCGGAGTGGTTTGAATGGCCCCAAATGCTTAAAGATATAGATTTGACGCTATGTAAGACTAAAGACTGCCAACGTATATTTGACGCTATCGGACTTTCACCAACGGTTTATACTTCGTTTACTTCAGAGGATCGTAATACTGGACAACGGGAAGAAAAGCGGGTTTACCTACATACAGCGGGGCAATCAGAAACAAAAGGGACGTTTACCGTCTTTAATGCGTGGAAAAAGTCTTATCCTGATCTGATTTTGACTAAACTAAGAAATCACAGAATGTTCAATCGTAAACAGGATAACATTTTTACAGTTTTTGAACGGATAAACTTAGAAGTCTTACAGGAACTTCAGAATAAATGCACGTTTCACGTTTGCCCTTCAGAGTATGAAGGCTTTGGACACTACATCTGGGAGGCTAAAAGTTGTGGAGGCATAGTCATAACAACCGGGACAGCTCCAATGTCGGAAATGGTCACGGAAGAAGACGGGTTTTTAGTGACACCTTCAGGCAGGTCAAGACGTTATAATTACGGGCGACTTCATTACATAGAAGAAAAAGCCTTACAGGAAGTCATTGAAAAAACGATGACTTTAACCGATAAACAGGTTAATCAGATGCGATTAAAGAGCCGGGCGAATTGGGAAAAGAATGATACATTTTTTAAAGATACATTTACTAAAATTGTAAACCAGTATGCGAACATTAGATCAGTTGTTCAAAACTCCGAGGATGTTTTACGTCCCTCTGTCGGCAAATAACTCAGTCGAGGGATTGTTTGATATGATCCAGGATATAGGGATAAAAGACTTTACTATTGTCGAGGTAGGTAGTTTTGCCGGGGTGTCTTCAGAACTCTTTGCCATGTTTTGTAAACAACTCTACTGTGTAGATATTTGGACAATGGATCCCACGTACCAGGAAATCGACCCGCAAGCCCTGTTAAAAGCCGAGGTTATGTTCGATCAGGTCTGGCAGGATTATGAGAATATCGAGCCTTTGCAGGACTTCAGTATAAATGTAGCTGAGGACTTTGAAGACGGCGAACTGGAATTAGTGTATATCGATGGCCGGCATGATTACCCGTCTGTAATAGCTGACATAAAAGCATGGTTGCCTAAAGTTAAAAAAGGCGGCTGGATTACAGGGCATGATATAGACTTAGACGGCGAAAGAGTACTGAAAGCGGTAACGGAAATGTTTGGAACGAATTATAAAACCTACAAAGACACATCATGGAGTCATCAAGTCAAATAATCGTATTCCCGTTCTTTGGTGAACGGTATTTAAAGCAGTTCCAAGTGTGTGCTAAAACCATACCTTCACATTGGAACGTAGTTGTAATCACAGATCAGGATTACTCACATGATCGATTTAAGGTTATCCGGGTGCAGACCCCGCCAACAGCTTATGACTGCCTTACATTTCGTAAAAGAATCCCTGAATTTGTCGATATTAACCTTTACGATCAAATCTGGCACTGCGATCCTGATGTTCTGTTTACCGGTGACTTATTAGCGAAGTATGGCGAACTGCCTTACTCAAAGTACATTATAGTCAGCGAGGAGCCAATGACACGGATAGACAATGAACACATGGGGAGGGCTTTTGATAGTGAGATGCTGGAATGGCTGGTATTGAATCATGCACCGGCTATTAATGGAGGTTTAATAGGAGTCCCTAAAATATTCAATTCATTTTGGGGGAAGTATGCCAATAGAATAGATATGTTTCATGCTGAAAAACCTGATATTATGAGCTGTGATCAGCAAGTATTAAATTCTATCTATCAGGAAATATATTTCGATTTTGCCCTCACTGACAAAGAAGACGTAGGCTTCCCGACACGTCAAACTGAAGGCAAGTTAATGAATCACTACATTGGGGCTTACATTCAGGATAAAGATCAGGTAATGGAAGCGGACTTTCAAAAACGGTATATATGGACATCGTAGTAACGCCCCTTCATTCGAGGCCTGAAATGTTCAAGGTCTGGATGGATTTAGTTAAACAGTGTGAAGGAGCAAAGGATTTATATTTCCTGTTTTGCTTGGATTATGGCTATGATTTAAAATATGAGGATTTGATAGATGATTTTCCCTTTGATTGCGGTAAAATTCACATGAATTATTTTGATTACAAATTAGGCAAACAATCAAATAACGTCCTTAATGGTATGTGTGCGGCTGCTCGTCACAGTGACAACCTGGTTTATTATTTGGAAGAAGATATATTTCCCGGCGTAGACTTTTTTCGCTGGCATAAAGAGATTCATCAACTCGAACCTGATATATTCTGCTCTATTGCGACAAAAGCTAATGACACGAAATACAACTTCGAAGAAAACCCAAACAGATATTACCTGACTTCAGAGCCGGATTACCAGAGCTGGGGCAGTTGTTTTAAGAAAGAAGTCATCACAGAAATGATTTACCCGCACTTTAACGAGGCCTATTTAACCGATCCTACAAGGTATTGTTTAACTCACTGGCCCGGCTCGTTTATAGGCTCAAAGTGGACAGAGCAGGACGGGTTAATCAGAAGGATATTAGAAGCCTCTGATTTGAAAGTAGCTTTCCCTTGTTATCCTTTTGCCTATCATGCCGGGTTCTATGGGTACAACAGACAGCCTGAAATCA
>JBBACM010000142.1:2775-3175 GCA_041657045.1 Minisyncoccota bacterium | reverse complement strand
CATTGATTCCCATAATCATCCGTAAACTCAAATAAAAAAGCAGACAACTCAATCACTCCTTCGCACTTTCTCCATTACAGCAATTCCATTCTCTTCAGATCCCGCCCTAACTTCTTAACCCAATAATTGTCCCGCATTTTCTGAGCGATACAGTATAGCCCGTACTCAAGGGCTGCAAACATAAATGCCATTACTACTACGCCTAGCCAGTTTAGTTCAATCTGGATGATTAGTATTTTCACTTGTATCCCTCCATTTCCGCTATTACCGCCAAAATCGGATATACTTGCTGTGGCACTACAGCATTGCCTAAACATTTAAGTCTTCCAACTCTGTTTTTAGCTCCGGTTTTGACCCTCGGCGGTTCCCATTCGTATTGACGTTCTCCAGGCAGGGCGGG
>JBBACM010000142.1:1920-2765 GCA_041657045.1 Minisyncoccota bacterium | reverse complement strand
TATGTTCGTGTAACCCTGGGGAAATCCCATCAAGACCTCGACCCAATCCGGATTCAAGCTCCCACCAATCAGATCCGGGTTTGTATCCCCCACCGCCCCTACTAACATTGTCCCGTGTGTTTTGTTTGCTTCCGATGGTGCCAATGGCCTTATTGGTTTGTAATCCTGGCTCGTTGTCGGAGTCGGCCACATCTTTACTGCCGCATGAAGGTCCGGCGAACGCCTCCGCATCTCCGCCGCACATCCGCCCCTCATTGTAGCTTTCGGAGTCGGCCATATCCTTTTTTTCAGATTCGATATGTCCGTTCTCAGGCTCCTTCCCTGTCCTCCGCCACTGCTTCCCTGACAATCCGCTGCCGCTGGCGTAGCCCAAAGCTTGTATCCCCCTTGAAAGGCTACCGCATCGTTCAAGTTCCGACTCCGTTTCTCCGGCGTCTGCCACCTGTGCCCTTCCCCCGTTTTGAAGTCTCTGGCTTGTGGCGTGGCCCATAATGAAAACCCTGTCCCTTTTATGCGGGGCTCCGACGTCGTTAGCACCGTACACACACCATCCAACAGAGTACCCCAGCGCGGCCAAGTCTCGGAGAATGTTTCCAAAGAACCGTCCATTTTCACTTGAAAACAGTCCTGGTACATTTTCAACCAAGATCCATTTTGGTCTAAGTTCGCTAATGACTCTCCTGTATTCCGGCCAGAGATCACGTTCGTCAGCAGACGCTTGACGTTTTCCCGCAACACTGTGAGGTTGACAGGGTATTCCTCCGGACATGAGCGTGATTTCTCCAATTCCTCTATTTCTGACGCTTTCGTATGTAACATCTCGTACGTCCCTCCACCTTGGTACA
>JBBACM010000142.1:0-1910 GCA_041657045.1 Minisyncoccota bacterium | reverse complement strand
TATGCCTCCGATTCCTGAAAACAAACTGAAATGTGAAAGCATTGTACCCTCCTAAATCCGTTTCTATGGCATTCTATTTTCCGACAGCTTATTATCCGTTTTTCTCTTTTTAACAGGTTTGAGCGGCAAATAGGCGGGGTTATAGTACTCGTCCATGATGTCGGTTATCTCGGCGGCGAATCTATCCCAACTGTCGAAAGGGATGCCCTTGTCAATGCCAGTGATTTTAATATTGTCCCTGGAAACGGTGAACTGAACGTCCTGTATAACCTCACTGTCGATTTTCAGGGGCCAATCGTATGTAGTTTCATGGCGCGATCCTGTCTTCATGGGTTTACCCCGCTAAAAACTACTACCATACAGGGGAATGGCGCGTTATATTTTGCACCGCTGAATTTCAGACGCCCACAAACAAATCGGATCTCACTTGCTTTGTGGTATATGTACTCATGAAACCATTTTGTGTCAGTTCGGGCAGGAAGCAGGCAAACCACCGTTGCGCCGTTTTGGCTTTCTTCATATGCCTTTTCCACCCATTTACCAATTTCCCTGCCGTAGGGAGGGTTCATCCATGCGCAACTAAAGTCTTCCGCCCACGGTCGAGATAGTCCATCGTCTTGTTTTGTGAAATAACAGTCACATTTAGCGTTTTTACGGGTCGCACACACATCGAGATCGAAATGAAATTCGCTATTAAGCTTCTCAAAGAAATTCTGTGGCGTTTCCCATTCATCGGATTTGCTCGAAAAGATTACATTCGTGTTCATGGTGTTACCCCCCGCTTACCTGTGATACTGGCTTCATCCAGCGTCTTTAGCCCTTCCGCCAACCCCTCTATTTGCTTTTTAAAGGCTTTTGGAAGTGATTTTGTCTCTTTGTCGCTCTTTGCGATTTTCTCAAATGCCATCCTGAATTGCGCCCGGATGATGTCGGGTTCCTCGCTCAGGCAGATGTCTTTCCATCCGATTATCGTTACAACCTTTTTCACGATCTCAGGCAGGCTGTCTAACGCCTCATGCTCACGACAACTGCCGTAACCCCTTATCGCCTTCATTACATATCCCCAAGCATCGGCAGCGGTGATTTCGGTTTCCGGGTTCATGATTTCCGTTGCCCGTTCGCGGATCTCAGCTATTGAAGGAGGGAATTTCGATAACATACAATGTTTTTCTACCGCTTTGACCGCAAGTTTTACCGGGATGTCCTCAAGAAGGGACGCCCATATTTTGGCTGTTTTTAAAATTTGGTCCGAATCGGAAAATTGTCTGTGGTTCGGATATGTAGCCGCCAGTATTTCAATTAGGGTCAGGGATTCATTTATTTCCATTTTCGGCCTCCAATATCTTTCGAGCCTCTTCAAACACATCTTTCTTCTCGGGCTGCTGATTCCGTTTAATCCAGTTGATCAGTGTTGCATAATGGTCTTTTTTAGTTTTGCCGTTCCCCTTCATCCACCCGCCGAATTGCTCTATTGCCTCATCAGTAGCTGAAACCCCGAACCGTTCATAGAGCTTTGAGCGTTCAGTTTCTGTCAGCTTGACGTTGGAAAATTCGGAAAGGGCGAACACCGCATCCTCGTTTATCGATTCTCGTATATCGTTATCGATTACGTTCTCGTTCTCGATTACGGGAACATTTGCTTGCAATTGATTTCCGTTGATATCTGATGATTTCGGAAGTGGAAATTTTGGCGTATTGGCGCGCCTTTGCTGGTGCTTTTCCCACTTTGTCAACTTTAGATATTGCTTACCGTCGTCGGCAATGTAAATAAATATCAAATTTGACTTTATTAACTCATTCATCCATGAAATCATTTGCTTGTCCTTGATTACATCTGATTTCAATGGATAGCAAGAGCTTTTTACGATCTTCATATTCCCGTGATAGCAACCGAAATCATCTGCTTTCAC
>JBBACM010000141.1:0-3190 GCA_041657045.1 Minisyncoccota bacterium | reverse complement strand
GAAAACGCCGAACTTTTCCAAAAAGATTACGTACTTTTCCAAAATGCTCATGATAGAATGGAGACAATGAAATATTAATCATCAGCCGTTGAGAAAACTCAGCGGCTTTTTTTATTTTCGGAGGAAGTGAATTTTAATGGGTTTAAAGCTTGTAACGGAGGCTGTAACCGAGCCGATCACGCCGACAGAAGCGAAAGAATATATAAGGTTAGACTCGACAAGTTTTGTGGACAATATTGAACCCATCACCAGTATAGACGGCGGGTATCACGCTACTGCTATATACACGGGCGCGAGTACGGACGTGAGCGGGTATGACGTGTCCATGTTGCTGACCTCTTTCTCCAACTCAGCCGGGGGAACCGTAGACTTAAGCATATATGAATCTGATGACAATATCACATATTCAGTCTGGACGGCGGGAGAGACTTTCGCGCAAGTAACCACGGCAAACGACAGCGCAAACTACGAGGTAGCCTACACGGGCGAAAAACGATACATAAGGGCATTTGCAACCGTTATGGGGGCAGAGTGTAACTTCGCCGCGATAATAGTTAAGGGAACGCCTGAAAGCACGGAGGATTCATTTGTTGGGACTCTGATAACCGTTGCTCGTCAATATTGCGAAAACTTCCAACATCGGGCGCTGGCAACTCAGACATGGCAATTGATCTTGGATGAATTCCCAAGCGATGATTATATTGAGATCCCGAAAGCTCCTTTACAATCAGTGACAAGCGTAAAGTACATAGACACCGGGGGAGTCACGGCAACATTTACAGCAAGTTTGTCCGGTTATTATGTTGACACGGATAGCGAACCGGGGAAAGTATGCCTCTCATACGGGCAGGTATGGCCCACAACGACGTTAAGACCACATGCCGGAGTAATTATCGAATTTGTGGCCGGGTACACCGGGACGGCACCTTATATACTTCCAAAGACCACGAGACAAGCAATGCTGATGCTGATATCTCACTTGTATGAAAACCGTATGCCCGTGATGACAAACGCACCGAAGGAATTAGAATTTGCAGTTACCGCATTACTCACGCCAAATCTTTTATACCATTAGGAGGGTTGTTATGAAAATACCATGTTACATTGACACTAAACCGGATTGGGAAACAATGACAATGAATGTTAGGGTTAAAAAATGGGGGTTGCCCATTATATTATTTGAGGCATTGAAAAAAAACTACACTTTGAAGTGGTACCAATGGCTGTCATACCCTTACCTATGCCTTAAAATTATGGCGGTGAAAACATGAATCCTGGAGACCTGAGAAGCAGAATCATAATTGAAGAAGCCACCTACACAGATAATGGATTCGGCGGGAAGATAACAACTTGGACAACGCTTGCGACTGTCTGGGCAAAAGTCGAACATTTATCTGGAAGAGAGTTGCAGATAGCACAGCTGATATCGCCTAACATTCTATATGAAATTACTATCCGATATCGTTCGGACATGTCAACACAATACAGGATATATTACAGCGGACAATATTTCAATATTCGTGACATCAAAGACCTGGACAATATGCATAAGTGGCTTTACCTTAAATGCGAGGTGCGGGAAAGTGAGCAGTAGCAGCGGGGTATCAAATTATTTTAATAAGTGCTATCAAAGCAATATACCAAAGGTTAAATATGTTCTCACCGAGATTGAAAAGGCTTGTCTAAAAGAAATAGGCAGATATGTCAGGGACGAGGCGCGAGAAAGAGTTCCCGTTAAAACAGGTAAGTTAAAAAAGAACATAAGCTACCAGATAAGGAGAAAAGACAAATCAGTCAGACTGGGGGTTAAGCGAAAGGCATTTTACGGGCTGTTTGTCGAAAAAGGGCACAAAATTCTCCCTAAAGGATTTCACATGAACCAAAGAACCGGGAAAATGGTTCAGGCAGGTCATTTGTCGTTGCAAGACACTTCGGTGGGCATAAGAAAAGATGGAACAACTTATACAAGGAGAGCATGGAAAAGCGCAATTAGTATGGAATTTGGTGGTAAAAACGTGCCGGCAAAACCGTTTTTGACTCCCGCGGTGAAAGAAAACATTAATCATATAAGATTGATTGCCGGAAAGTATTTTAAGGAAATCGAGAAAGAAAACATTGATATAGGCTTAATTGGCCCTGACGATGGTGAACGGGATGATAGTTGATGAATGTTATTGAACTTAAAAAAATGATATGTGCGTTTTTGAAAACCAAAACGGCGAACGTTTATCCTTATGATTCCGTTCCTCAGAATGCGGTTTTGCCATATACGACCTATTCACTCGATTCGGGGTTTCCGGACGAAAACCGGAAGATGGAACGATTTACGCTATTAGTTGATAACTGGGACAACAACTCTGACACGACAGCGTTAGAAACGGTAACGGGAAGCATTGATGGAGATGGTGACAAGGTATCGGCAACGGGGCTGAATGAGAAAAAGTACTTTGTTTCAGGAACTTTACAGGCGAGTTTTTACAGAGAGGGCAGATTTGAAGTCCCGGATGAAGACCCAAGTATAAAGCGCAGGCAATTGAGATATGAGGTACAGGTTTATCTAACTTAAAGGCCGCTGATATTCCTGAGAGTCGAAACCCGCGCTATAACTACATAGTAAAACTCATAAAAACAGCACATTGGAAGCAGACAAAAAGATGTACTAAAAAGCGTACAAAACAGCATAGTATCGCTGAAAGCCTTTAAAATACGCTGTCTCGGGACGCGTTTAGGGAGAAACTACGGACAGATAACCTACAAGTCATGGTTTCGAAAAGTTACGAGGCTACAAATGAGTCTATACGGAGGTTTTATGAAAAAGGTTGCAATAGTGGGATATGCGCCAAGTTGGAAGGATGCGCCATACCAGGATAAGGAAACTGAAATATGGATTATGAATGATCTGTACGATATTGTGCCGAGATGGGATAGGCTTTTTGACATACATATGATCGACGAGATCAAGGCCAGAAAAAGCCGTGGAGAGGGTAACAAATTACACTACGATATGCTTAAAACGCTGGACAAGCCTATATACATGCAGGAACATTACCCGGATATCCCCGCAAGCATAAAATTCCCGCTTGATATGCTGGCGAAAAAATATCAAATTCCTTCCATGGGTGACAAGATATTTTTGACATGCTCCGTCTCACACATGATCGCATTAGCAATTGATGAAGGTTTTAAAGAG
>JBBACM010000140.1:656-3191 GCA_041657045.1 Minisyncoccota bacterium | reverse complement strand
TCTCTTTACAAGTTTTCGCAAAAATCGAAGGAGGGTATTCATGGAAATTAAGAAAATCAGCATAGACAAACTCAAACCGGCTTCATATAATCCGCGTAAGAAACTCAAGCCGGGTGATCCGGAATATGAAAAAATCAAGCGTAGTATACAGGAATTCGGTTACATAGACCCCGTGATCATCAATAAAGACCTAACTGTGATCGGCGGGCACCAAAGAATCTCTGTATTAAAAGACCTGGGCTATAAAGAAATTGAATGCGTTATTGTGGATATCGACAAGACCAAGGAGAAAGCTCTTAATATCGCGCTGAATAAAATAGCCGGGTCATGGAATATCCCCCTGCTAAAGGATTTGCTACAGGAAATTGATACGGGAGAAATCGACATGGCCATAACAGGATTTGATGCAGAAGAAATTGAGGAACTGATGACAAAGAATCAGATTATCAACATAGACGACCTCTTAAATGAGCTCGACACAAGCGAGATAATTATTAAGCCCATCTGGGCCACAATACGAACATCGGAAGAAAACAAGGAGGCTCTCGAAAAAACATTATGCGTCCTTGAAAACTTTGGGATAAGGGTGGAGAGAAGTTATGCCACGGAATAAGATATGGGGGAAAACCGATAACTCTATGGAAAAAGAAAAGGGTATTATGCGGGAAAGGTATCTCCCGAAGAACGCCAGGGTATTAGACTTGTTTTGTGGAAACGGGGAAATGTACCGGAGAGCATATAAGGATAGAACCATCTATTATCACGGCATCGATAAAAATAAAATACACGACATAGAACTATGTGAGCTCAACAATAATATTGTATATATAACACGGCACGACCTAAAGGATTTTAACACATTCGACCTTGACGATTACGGATCCCCATGGAAACAATTTTATATCATAGTTAAAAAAATCCCGGCAGGTGAGTACACGTTTTTTATAACCGACGGATTAGTTATGCACCAGAAGGTTGATGGTGAGGTTACCAAATTTGTTTCAGGGACAGAGCAGATACCGGAAGGTATGAACATCCCAGGATTGAACAGATTTTACATAGATATATTTGGAACTATGCTAAAGGATTTGGAAAGGCGGTACGGCTGCGAAATACAACTGGCAAAATATTTCCACAACGAAAGGAGGTCTGTCTACTACTGGGTAATTAAAATAAAAAAATGATAAGGTAAAAACCGGCCAGGTGCCGGTTTTATTTTGCAAAAATATTTTATAAATATTATACAAATATATTGACAACGTCATGACATAGTGATATACTTAATATATCAGGTAGGAACCGTACCGGCACCGCAACGGCCAAGCAAACAATGAGCGGGGACAAGATCAGGCAGCAGGCAACCCCGGAATGATACCGTAAGCGTCGGAGGCAAGAATTGAATAACCGTACAGGCAAAGCCTGCTGATGAGTCGCTGAAAATTGCGACGAAACGGAAGAAAGGGAGGAATTGGTAATGAAAACAATTACATGGACAGGCAGTAAAGGACAAACAATCGAACTCCGCGCACGTTGCACTATAACAATGCAAGATGACATCGCAGATGCTGACGGTGATCTTATTATCCTTGGCAAAAAGCCCAGCACGGACGCTAACCTTGAGCTGTATGTTGACGGTGAAATGATAGACAGCTGTTGGGATATTAATTTTTGGACAATCATCGACACTAAAAGCGGCATCAAGAAAATATGGGGTTTGCCCGTCGGTATGTCTGACACCCAGGCTGAAATCGTTGATAAGTTTTTAAAGAATACCATTGATTCCGGGAAATCCACTGAGGCAATAGCCGCAGAAACGGCAAAAGAAGAAGCTGAAAAAGCAGAACGCAAAGCTGAAGCTCAAGAAGTTATCAGCAAAGCCTCAAAGTATACTAAACCGCTCATGACGGATGCTCAATATAAGGTATGGGCGAAAAATTACAATGATGTCAACAACGAGGGCGGCGAAGGATATGTGCCTGATCTCGTTACCGTTGAGCAACTAGAATACGCTAAAAAAGTACTTGCCGAATAGCTTATTGATGCCCATGGGGCAAATTACAGGATTAACGATTGAAAGGTGGTATTGTCATGAAGACAATGAAAAGAATCCAGAACGCAGTAAAATCCGCAGATATGGAAGTAGACAATGTCGATAAGCTTATCTCTTTGGCGTATTACATGGGCCGGGAATCCGCAACCAAGGAAGTTTGCAACGAGGCTAAAAAGATTTTTGAGGAACAACACGAGCGGGCATCAGAGAGCCGCTACTACATGATGGCACAAAAGGTCGTCGGTGGGCAAACTTACATCTATCATCCAGATTATGCCGGAGATATGACTGACATGTTTGGCGGCGACGAAACAAGCCTATGAGAAAAGCCGCTATCTCAGCGGCCTTCTCGTTTTCGACATAATACATAATTATGTTTCAATCCAACGTTCGCCCCGGAGGGCGATTAACGACACCATTAGTTTACATCTTAAGTCTTAATCTGTCAATATGGCCGGGAACGAAAAAGAGGCCGAGTTATTCGG
>JBBACM010000140.1:0-646 GCA_041657045.1 Minisyncoccota bacterium | reverse complement strand
CCCCCCTATGCCATAGCACATAATTATATTTAAATCCAACACTGAAACGGGTTTTCACCCGCCAGGACAATTTTATTTTACAACTTGATATTTGATCTGTCAATAGAGCTAAACTGTTTTGTACTGCCGCAGGACACAAAGGGGTCCGGGCATGGGAGGAAATATTATGAAACTACAAGAAGCTATTGCGAATTCATTGGAATTGGCTTATGACGGTGGAAAGAATTATGTGGTAAAATCTGAATCCGGTGACTATGTCTATACCGCAAAGGCACAATCAATCAACGAACACAACACTTCCGAGGATCTGAAAAATATGAATTGGGGTCTCTATGCTGACGAAACAATCGACACCCTTGATCTATACTCCAAGTTTGATCCAGACAGCAATTATACTGTTGAATTTGACCCCGAATAGGGCAAGCCAGTGACGCGAACGCCGTCACCCCGGAGCAATCCGGGCCGTTCAACCTAAATAGTATGCCTTCTGAGACTTGAGCTCAGGGCATTGGGAGGAGTCTTAAAAATGAACATGACATTATAGAGGGTGGGTTTAAAATATCAGCCTAGCCGCCATACACCAGGCCCGGCGGTATCCGGGTAGAAGGGATAGAAAGGAGGCGGCCCCTCCTATGGGGCTAAATTT
>JBBACM010000139.1:0-3201 GCA_041657045.1 Minisyncoccota bacterium | reverse complement strand
ATTGCTTTTGATTCTTCTTGGAATAACAGCGGCAAAAAGATCACAACTATTGTTTCAATGATTATAACGAAATCAATTGCTGTTATAATACGAGAGCCCCATTGGATCATTTCTTCAGGCATTTTTCTATCTCCTGTTCGTAATCATCCAGCGCCGCGGAAAGCGCATCTCTAAGTGCATATGCGGTTCCTGGCGAAATAGCATAAGTGC
Organism: Minisyncoccota bacterium; assembly: GCA_041657045.1. Lineage (GTDB taxonomy): Bacteria > Patescibacteriota > Minisyncoccia > Minisyncoccales > Minisyncoccaceae > UBA2211. The sequence continues at coordinate 2,991 of JBBACM010000139.1, read as the reverse complement.
ATCCCTCCTTGAATCCATCGATATCAAGTATTGGGCGGCCGTCTGCATTTGATCCCATTCTGCGATATCGGACTTTGATGAAGTTGTTTGGGTGGGTCATTCTTCGTCCTCTAACAAATAGTCAACCATCTCGAAAAGAAAGTCTTCCATATTCGCATGATGTTTCTTACCGTTTGCTTCAATAAGAGTAAACCCATTTTTATCTATTGTATAGGTTTCCGTCGTACCTGCCTCTTCACTATCGGCATTAATCGGAATTGTCGATGAGATATAGAGTTTCTTTTCTTTATTATTAAACCAAAATCTTTGGATAGGTTTCATCCCTCTTCCTCCCAAACCGGCATCTTATTCCGGTCAATGCACGGTCCCGACCATGACGGTATAATAGTCAGAGTATGATTTGCCTCTTCCGATCCGCACCGCAGGCAACGGAGATAGAATTTTCGTTCAATAATAATATCCTGGTTCCGGTTGCCTTTCTTCTCTTCGTACCCCGCTATGGCAAAGAGATTGTATCCACAGTTTTCGCAGGCGAATTTCAGGGATATCCCCATGGATCCGCCATGCGCAATGTGATTGGCGATGGCGAGATCACGGATCCCGGGAAGTTGGAACGATTCGATAATTGTCATTTGCTCACTCCTTTATTTAAGCTGGTCTTTGTTATGTTCAAACCAAATCCAGACTTCACCAAATATTAATTTTTGGTCTTCTTTTGTTATTGCTCCGACATCGGATAATGCATTTAAATAACCGGAAATTCTGCATCGTGCAGCTTCTTTCCATTCTGGACTTCCCTCTATGAATATAGAAGAATGTGCCCCCATCTTTACAATATTTTCCCAGATCGTTTTTGCATCCATCATGATTTTACTCCAGCTTGTTTTGCGTTAAATGAAAGGCATCGGATTGTAGATCCTCCTCTCTTACGTGCACGTACTCATATCTCAATACCGGTGATTCCAAAGTAAGGTGCTTACCGGAATGCGCCTTAATCACCATCGCGCAGAACTGTTCCGGTGTCAGGTCCGGGAATCCTTCGCGGTCAACTTCTGATCGGTTGGAGGATACCGCGCCTTCCCACGTAATACCACGATAGGGCCGCTTAATGATATCGCCCAACGGTTCCCACTCGGCAGATACGATCTTGCATTCGGCATAGATTACCTGATGTCCACCTTTAGGAATACCCTGGCCTTTTTCAATGGCATGGAAGTGCTCCCCTTTTACAAACGGGCGCTTGTGGATGCGGCGGGTTACATTCGTGTTTGGATTGAAAAAGCGTTCCCGACCTTTTACGCACATGCTCATTACTCTCATGCTTCCTTTTCACTCCATGCTTTAATTATAACTTCAATGGTCCTTTCAATTTTTCCGATAACGTGACAGGTCCAGGTTGCCCCCATGATAACCACCGCGGATAAAAGGCAAAGTAATAAAAGGCGGTCCGCGGAAGGCAATAAAAGGATTTCCCCTTGATAAAGTTCCATTAACATTATTACAAGCATTCCTATTGTGATCCAAAAAGCGGATTTTCCGATTTCGTTGTATGGCAATTTCATTTTTTCTCCTTTTAAATCCACCTTAAGTTGCAGGCCCGCCAGAGAACAACATCAATCGTTCCCAGTTTTTCAGCGTTGTTAATATCCTTCTGAATATCTCTGCACATTGCTTCGACTCCTTTTTGCGGATCTTTCATTTCATAGCCGGCTTCGGATGCGAGTCGGATTAAATGGCGATCCGGCTTAACGCAATCGATCCCGATATTTCTTGCCAAATGATATCTTGTTACCGGTCCGATCATTGGAAGAGTGTCGAGATAACAGATTTCATATTCTGCTTCATGGTCCCATCCGATATATCGTTTCAGATTCGTAAGCCATTCTTCTGCATGAGTTACACCCTGCATAATGGCGGCACGTTTTCTTATATTGGAGATCGCGTCTGCATTGCCGGTTTTAACGAACTTCTCCCATTCCCTACGGGCGTACTGTTCTTTCCAATATGAGCACAAAACAACATAGGCATATTGCTGGAAGAGGAAATCCGCAGTTATTTCCCGAAGCGGTTTTGATAGCATTGTTCTTACATGATCGATCTCTGCCCCATATTCCGGAATGCTCTCTAATTTGTCTAGCATAGCCAGAAATACTACCGTCATTGGGCGGGTCATCCGTGGTACCCCACAACAAGAACGTCTCCCTCTTTGTTAAGCGGGTATTCTTCAACGTTGCAACATCCAAAGGCCGGCATCTCCAGCCAGAGAATGTAATCGTCTTTGTAGACTGCGGGCCTTATGGCAAACCAATCCACATCACCTGTGGTGATCTGTTCTTTTTCCAGGAAGTCTTTGATCCATTGCGGTAAGTGCCAGTAGTCCCAGACGCAGATCGTGGATTTTGGATCGATGGGCAGGCGGGTCATTTTGTTTCTCCACTGGTGATTTCAACACAGGATAACGTATTTGTGCCATCTGAAACAGTATAATTAGAGCCGAATCTGTTGCACATATCTTGGGCAAAATCCATGAAATTCGTGGGGCACCCGGGACATCCATACTGAGGTGAGCTTGGGGCTCGCTCGGTTATTTGTGGGGCGGGCGAGTTTAACTCATCTACTCTTTGAATTATATAATCCTGAAGTAAGAATATTCCTCCCACTAACAAGATCACAATACAGAATGCCACAATTATCACAATTGCTTTTTTTAATGATGCCATTTTAAACACCTTGTTTTACGCAATATTTTCCGTCCGTAATTCTTTCATCGCCGATACAGGAATATTCCCGACAAACAATTGGCCGGATATCCCAGATCGAACATTTCCCATTCTGATGATAATCGCACGTGTGATTTTCCTCCTTGGCCAAATATGCTGCACCGTTCGCTAATGCTACGGGATCCATTGGCATACATTTTGATTCCCGCGGGGTTAACGGGATATTGAATTGCTTGCAGCATGGGGCGGGGCATCCTTCACAATCGACAGG
>JBBACM010000138.1:0-3228 GCA_041657045.1 Minisyncoccota bacterium | reverse complement strand
GGCCCACTTTTTTTGGCAATTAGCTTTGCAACTTTTTCATTAATAGCCATAAAGTTAAACTGCATAGAATAATAAACTCCATCACTCAAAAAACCACCATTAAAAATACCATCAACTTTTATAGCTAAATATTTTCCTAAAGACTGCACCAACAAGATATAATCATAAGGTAGATTAAACTCCCTTCCCTCAACAATACAATCGTGAAATATCTCCGATAGAGTCCTATCACTTTTCCATGCATACTGTTTATCACTCATTTACTTTTACTCCTATTATTAATGCGAAATTTTTTATGCTTTTTTTTATTCCCCCTACAAAATCTTCCACTTCATTTAATTCTTTTTGTATTTGCTTATATTTCATTTCATCTTTTTCAGCGCTCATTTGCTGTTCCAATTCATCACTCACCCCAATAAATAAACTAATTTGATACTGTAGTTCATTCAACATAAACTTTATTTCAGATCTAAGGAAAGAATTTATCATATGGCATTACCACCCATCTTTTTGACATTGTTTTTTTTACATTCGTAAAGTTCAATAATAAAATAGGGATTTTCCTATTCTTAAAAGCATCGTCTTCCAATTTTTCGAGAACATCAATAGTTAAAATAAATTGATTATGTTTTGTAGATTTAACATCAAACATAATGTTACCCTTAAACATATCTCCTTTCATAAAAGGAGTAGCACCAGAATTCGGCGTTCTCTTTGCGTCAATTTCTTTTGCAATTTTTTGTTCTTGCTCATTTCCATATTCTTTTGCACTTTGAACACTTCCAGAAATGGAAAATCCCTTTTTAATATTCTTAGACTTTATCACAATTCACTTACACTTTTTAATATTTTAATTTTCAAGCTTTCCATCACTTTAGGATTTTCAGATAAGTATTTTTTAACTTTTTCTTCGCCTTGAAATCTTTCCTCTCCAACAGTATACCATGCACCACCTTGTTCAATCAATTTATACTTCAAAGCATAATCAAAAATAGCCGAAGCATTATCAACAGTATGCGTCATTTGATTAAAATAAAATCTACCAGTTCTTTCCGGCCTACCAACCTTATGCTTTTTCAAAATAAAATTAAAATAACTACCTTTCAAATAATCTTTTTTAGAGCTAGACCCACCAGTCATTTCATGTACTTTCTCTCCAGCAGATAAGGCAATAGTTAAACTACTTGCAAAATTCTTACCTCTACCGCCGCCCATTACCTTCGGATCGCCAAATGACATAATTTTCTCACGCCATTGTTGTATAATGCATATCACTGGTTCTTGATGTTTTTCTTCTGCAATTTTTTTCTCTACTTTATTTGTGTAAGTATAAACAAAAGTAGTATTCAAAAGACTTGTAATTATTCTAACAATTTTATTCCATACCCTAGCTTGTAGACCAACTTGCCATTCTTCCAGACTCGCAGTCATCTCTTCAGCAGCACCATGCGAATCCAAACTATCAATAGCAACAAAAGAAACCTTACCAGTACCCATAGCCTCTCTAATAATATCACCAGTCATTTGAGAATGACTTGTATCCGATAATGCAGTATAATAATGAACCACACCCCATTTACTAGCCCAACTCTTTGTATAATTGTGTTCACTATCAACTAAAAGAAATATAGAATACTCCGGATTATTACAATTAGAACATTCTAATTCATATTCTAAAAGACTTACCTCCTTTCCATGAGTCATTAACTCACCAGGGCAATAAGCATTCATTTTATTTTTCGTGGCGAAATATTTTTTAGAGTAAAGTTCGCCGGTTTTTCCAACTTCAATATTTTCATTACTCTTATCAAGTTCATTCGGAAGAGTAACTTTTTTATAATTCTTTTCTGTAATAATACCTGACATACAAGTAGCACAAACTCTCTGCATTTTTCCAGCAATATGATACATCAACGTAGACTTAAATGAAGATTCATCACCAACCAATATTATCCATCTACCTCTTGGAATACCCCCTTCAGTTTCTACATCAATAGGAAATATTCCTGTTTCTATTTTTGGTAGCTCAGTTTTTTCACTGCCCAAAATAACAACCTTTCTTTCATAGTGAGCATTTATATTATTCTTCAATTTTAATAATATATCCTTTGAAGAAGTATTTTTTGGTTCTTCTATTGCTGTCTTTTTTTCTTTTGCCAATTTTTACTCCATTATAATTCAATATCACAATCAACTTCATTTCCCCATACATCCCAACCAGTAACTTTTTCTCTTGCAAATAATTCAATATGTGTTTTACCAAAAGGAAATATTAAATCTCTAAATATCTGTGGTTTAGCCGAATGCCTATCCGATTTAGCAGTCACAATAGTAGGAAACGCTTTTCTTTTTGGATACATTTCCAATTTACCTCTATATGCAAATAAAAGAAACTCTGTTCTATGATGAAATCCAAATAAACACATTCCGTTTTGTTTATCCCATGTAATAGTTCTTTGGTATTTAAATTGCCATGCATCCAAAACATCAAATGCTTTCGGTAAATAACCATGTGTAGTCCATAAAAATAAACAGCAATTATCGTTTGCTATTTTACCAATTGGTAAATCTTTTATTTCGTCTAAAGTCATAACTGGATAATCCATAGCAACTTGATTAGGACGACATTTACGAATAATCTTTTTTACCGGCCAAGGAGGATCAACATAAATAACATCATACTTATTTTGAAAAATTTCTTCAACAATTTTCTTTCTCAAATTTTTACTCCATAATAAAAAGGGTGCATAAAAGCACCCATTAAAAAGAATAATTATTATTCGTTATCGTTTACATCATCAACTAGATTAACCAATCTTGCCAGTTCTTTATATTCTCTTGGCTTAAATTCTTCTTTCAACGCAGCAATATCATAAGCCTTACCGTCTTTATTCTTTTTCCATTCCGGCAATAACTTAACACCGCTTTCTTTGCAAACAAAAATATCACCTGAACCTGGAGACTTATCGGCAGTTGAACGAGTAGCTTTAATTCTTAATCCTGTTAAGTCAATATCCTCAGCATTATCAAAATAATCTAAATAAACCGTCTTAAATATTTTATATGCTTTCTGTTTCAACACCATAACACGAACTTGATTCTGGTATACTTTACCATCCTTTGCAGTTACCTTTCTATGATCCACTACAAAAAATACTTTTATTGTCGCGGCTCTTTTTCCAGCCTCACACAATGGGCATCGTTGACCAGCAGGAGTTAAGCAAGTTC
>JBBACM010000137.1:0-3268 GCA_041657045.1 Minisyncoccota bacterium | reverse complement strand
TATGGTGTCGCTATAGGCACTGTTTTTGCTAGTGAAGAAGCAATCATTCCTAATGCTGTTGGAGTAGATATTGGCTGCGGTATGTGTGCATTGAAAACTAACCTAACAGAAATATCTACTGAGAATTTAAAAAAGATAATGGGGCATATTAGAAAACTTGTGCCTGTCGGGTTCGAACACCATAAAGAAACACAAGCAGAAGAACTATTGCCTAAAAATATTCCGAACTGCCCAGTGATAAAATCCGAATTCAAGAGTGCATTGCGTCAAATAGGTACATTGGGCGGTGGAAATCATTTTATTGAAATACAAAAGGGCTCCGATAATCATATCTGGATCATGATTCATTCTGGAAGCCGAAACCTTGGTTTAAAAGTAGCATGCCATTACAATAATATAGCTGAAAAAATGCACCCTTCAGACACAAAACTGTCCTGGCTTGATCTTAATACTGATGAGGCAAATGCCTATTTAGCATCAATGGATTTCTGCGTTTCTTTCGCCTTAGTAAACCGTAATTTGATGATGTCCAATATTATCAGATCTTTCAATCTTGTTTGTCCTATAGAAGAATTTAATCTTATCAACATAGCTCATAATTATGTACATTTAGAAGAGCATTACGGCAAAAATGTATATGTACACAGAAAAGGTGCTACATCTGCCCAAAAGGATGAAATCGGTATCATCCCAGGATCACAGGGAACTAAAAGTTATATAGTTAAAGGGCGTGGCAACCCTGAAAGTTTCAATAGTTGTTCGCATGGTGCTGGCAGATTACTCAGCAGAACAGCAGCAAGGAATAATCTCAATCTGGAAAAAGAAATAGAAAATCTGAATGCACAAGGCGTAATACATTCTATAAGAAGGACGCAGGATTTAGATGAGGCACCAAGCGCTTACAAAGATATAGACACAGTTATGAGCAATCAGCGCGATCTTACAGATATTATTGTAGAATTAAAGCCACTCGCTGTAATAAAGGGCTAAGTTCGAAAATAGTCCGATGCGGGTACCACAATCGGACATCTAAGGGCATATCTGATTTTAGTTGGGCCCAGTTGGGTCCAACGATTGTACCGCCATATAGAATAATAAAAGGAATAATAATGAAAGATAGCTGTTGGACCAAGTGCTGGAAATGTACTAATAAGATACCAACCCAAAAAGATTGTTATTATATGCGCACTCGTGATGGTAATTATTATTTCTGCGAAACATGCTATAAGGGTTTTTGTTCGGTCGCAGACGAATACATACAAAAAGACAAAACCGATTACAATGAAACGTTAAGAACAATCAATAAAGCTATACGCGAATGGCACGACAATCACCATGAAGAAACTGAAATATGTGAAACATGCGAACGAATATACGCATTATTAAGAGAAAAGCTTTATCCAAAGGACCCAAAAGAGTGAAGGATAAATAATGGAAGAAAAAATAAAATTCGGCGACTGGGTAGAGGTAGATCGGAGGTCTAATAAAATGGAATGTCCAAAATGCAACAAGGTTATTGTAAATGGCAAAACGGTTATCAGTTGCGCCGAAAAACCTGCCCATTGATTGGTGGGATATAAGGCGCTTGCCTGCAAGGCAAAATGTTTAACATGCTTGCTGCTCAATATACTGTCGAATAATGGTAATTGGAGCGCCGCCGCATGAAGCAGCAAAGTACGATGGTGACCATAATACGCCTTTCCAATAATGCTGTAAAAGCTCAGGATGATTTTTACGCATATTTCTTGAAGAAACGCCTTTTAAGCTATTAACAAGTTTTGAAAGCTGTACAGTCGGGGGATAGTTAACAAGCAGATGAACGTGGTCTGATTGGCCATTGCATTCTACAAGGCTTGCTTGAAATTGATTGCAAATATTGGAAAATATAGACTCTAAATTATCCAATAAATCCGGTGAAAAAACAGCTCGTCTGTATTTAGTAACAAATACTAAGTGAACATGTAAAGTAAAAACACAATGACGTCCAGCGCGGATGTCTGTATTGCTTGATTTCTTCATAGGCTCATTGTACAATAATGTACATGAATAAGCAATATGCATACAAATTTCGATTAAGACCAATACAGAAAAAAGCAACTGCTATGGCACGAATGGCAGGCTGTTGCCGCCTTGTATGGAACAAGGCCTTGTCCTTACAGAAAGAACGACTTGAAAAGAAAGAAAAGTTGCTGAGTTATGTGCAACTTGCGTCATTGCTTGTTGGCTGGAAGAAGGATTTGCCTTTTCTCCAAGAAGCACCTTCTCAGTCATTACAACAGACGCTTAAAAATCTTGACCGTGCGTTAAGAGAAGGGCTTAGAAAAACTAATCCTAAACAGTTTCCGCGCTATAAAAAGAAATCAATGCATGACAGTTTTTTGTATCCGCAAGGGTATAAATTAGATCAGGATAATGCGCGTATATATTTACCAAAGATAGGATTTGTACGCTACAAAAAATCAAGGTTTGTTGAAGGTACATTAAAGAATGTGACTGTATCTAAGCATTGTCATAAATGGTATGTGTCGCTACAAGTGGAGATTGATGAGCCGGAAAAAGTGCATACGAGTACAGCTGTGTTAGGAATAGATGTAGGAATAGCTACATTTGCAATGTGCTCTGATGGTACCCAGATAAAGCCTCTTAATAGCTTTAAAAAACATGAACATAGATTAGCTTTTTTGCAAAAAAGACTATCCCGCAAGAAAAAGTATTCTAAGAATTGGAACAGACAGAAAAACACAGTTTCAAAATGCCATGCAAAAATCTCCAATTGTCGTAAAGATTTTTTGCATAAGATAACAACTACAATAAGCAAAAACCACGCGGTTGTAGTTCTTGAAGATCTAAAAGTCTCTCAGATGAGTAAATCTGCAAAAGGGACCGTAGAATCTCCAGGCAAGAATGTTAGTGCTAAAGCAGGCCTTAATAAATCAATTCTCGATCAAGGCTGGCATGAGTTTCGCAGGCAACTTGATTATAAACTGCGATGGCTTGGCGGAAAATTGATTACGATTCGGCCTGAATATACAAGTAAACAATGTTCTGAATGCGGTTGTCTGGACAATGACAATAGAAAGTCGCAAGCAGTATTCGAATGTGTAGCTTGTGGCTATAAAGATAATGCAGATTTCAATGCTGCAAAAAATATACGAGCGGCAGGGCTTGCCGTGCTTGGCTGTGGAGGAAATGACTTAAGTCACCCTATGAAGCAGCAACCCACCGTGTTGAGATCGATTGCCTTTTGAATCGGTCCAGTCGGAATCAC
>JBBACM010000136.1:0-3302 GCA_041657045.1 Minisyncoccota bacterium | reverse complement strand
GATTACATGGAGATCGTATCCTTCGCCATCATTACACATTGTTTCGATATGGCCCTGCTCTTTATTGTCCAGGACCATTTTATTCAGGAGGTCCCGGAGTTGTAAGAGTCCTGCTTTGTCGCAGACAATGTATCCTTCTTCATGGAATGCATAATTAGACCATAGGTGAATGGTGGTTGGCTTTTCTTTTTCGGTCATAACTCTTCCTCATTAACCGGTACAAATTTTCCTTTTTCTGCCTTGTACAAAATCCCTTTGAATTTGGGGCATTTGATCGTAAACATGCACGATGCCAGTTTTTTATCCGGGTCCGGAATACGCGGCGTACACTTCTTTCCTGTAAATTTACAGTTGCGCGGGCTTGATCCATCACCATGAATGCACGCATCTGAATCGCGCAACATCTCACTTAATGGATAGTACTTGTTGTTGTACTCCTCAAATTTCTCCGGCGTTTCTTTGAAGTTTTTAAACCGCGAATCCGGAATCTTGCATTTCATGCCGGGCGTTACGTGGTTGTCGTCTGCATTAATCCATGGGCAGGTCGCATATCCGAACATGATATGAATGTACCTGCATGTTCCGCATCTTCTTTCTGTCATGATTCTTCCTCATTGCTTTCAACTGGCTCGATCCCAGAAAGACGTTCTTTGATTCGATCTTTTTCACGTTCAAGATCCTGAAGCCGCTGTTTAAGTTCGAGCTCTTCCGAATAGCAAAGGAATACGCCATCGTATACTTGCTCAAACTTCACGGGGATTCCCTTGGCACCATACCCTTGCGGGGTTAATGTGCCGCGATCCATATTAAATCGCTTTACCCATCCTTCAATTAAGAAGAATGGTAAGATTTTGGCTAGTTTTTTCAAGCTTCCATATGTCATGATTCTGCCTCTTTTAATATTCCTGATTTTAAGATTTCCACAATCAAGTCGTGGACTTCTTTGATCTCTTTCTCATTCTTGCAAGCGCGGTACCGGACACTCAACGTTGTCTTTTGACTGGGTTTGTCAAAGGCGATGTTGCGGATCCTTTGCTTCTTGGTAAAGAAGTAACCTTGAAGGGTTATATTGGCACATACCTGATCGAATCTCTTCTGGCGTTCTTCTTCTGAGGGCGTATTGATATCCGGGGCCGGGATCGTTCCGGAGATTGCCGGGAGCCCTTCTTTGTTCCCGAAGATCTCAATGGTTCCATCATCGTAATATTTTGCGAAGGGGAATTCTTTCATTCGGGCCACCCCTGTTTAAGTTATGCAATCGCGGTTTAATATTTGCGCAAGAATTTTTGTATTTCTTTTGATATCTCTTCGCTCAAAGGAAGATCGTCTTTTATTGCTTCGCGTAACTCCCCTTCAGATATTGGATAGTATCTCACGGCCGGATCCGGTTGCTGCATCTCCGGTACTGCTTGCTCTTTCTTTACTGGGATGCACTTACCCGATTTCCATGCACATATGGCCAGAGTGTTACAGATCGTATCGTCATACTTATGGGGATGGCTGTGGAAACATTCTTTATTCCAGCAGCTTCCCTGGTTTGCATTCGGGCAGATCACCAGTTCCGGCTCGTCCTTTGGCGGCTCTTCGTGGGACTGTCGATCAAGGAGAAGTTTTTGGAGCGCCTTTATCGATTCGTAATTCCCATGAACAAAGAGTTGCCCGGATCCGTCACCAACCCCCATGGTGAGGCCGCAGGGATAATGCGAGCATTCCTTTTCCTTTGCCTCTTGCAGTGCCTTACCCAGATCCGCGAGCTCTTGATTCTGCCGCACAAAACGGCCCCACGCCCATTCAAAGACCTGCTTGTTTTCCTTTTGCAGTTTGGCGATCTCGGCATCTTTTTCTGTGATGAGTCTCCCCATAGACACAATGTTGTCACGGAACTGATCCCACCGTTTATCTGTTGCTGGATCAACCATTACTGGATTGTCAGCTGTTGTCGTGTCCTGCTCTTTGGATGCTGCCGGACCCTGCCACTCTTCCAGCAGGCAGTCATCCCGAATTGAATGGCCTGCATAAATAGGTTTATTGATCAATGGACAAAACCCCGGAATGATTGCGGGCTTAACTAAGCATTCCCCGCAGCGTTCAACCTTCACTACTTTTCCATCTTTAAGTCTGATCTGCTTTGTCATTTTGTTTTCACCTTTTTCATAAGTTTCTCTATTGATTCAAATTCCCCAGCCTTTTCAAGATTGTCAATGTGCTTAAGAAAGTCCTGCTCCTGTTTAGCCGCAATCATTTCTTCCAGCAATTCGTTATAGGTTTGACCTGGCTTTCGCAAGCTAAACAAGTCAGCCCATACTTTTTCTGTTACCGGTATTCGCTTATCTGCGGTCATGATTTGATTACCCCTTTTCCTTTACGATCCCGTTAGTTACCCACTCGCATGCAAGTTCCTGTGCCTCTTCCAAGGTGAGGTTTGCACCGAGACATTTTCCGCCAAGTGGACCCAACTCCCCGCCGTAACTTCTGAGTTCACAACCCCAAACATTTTCTTTTGGTTCGGCGTTTGCATTGTGATAGATCTCGGCATAGCGATTGTTTTCCGGTACATTTCTTATTGACAGCCGACCATTACCGGACCGGTCTTCGCGTTTGGATAATGGAATACCATTATAAAAAATCCATATACTTGAAATATCTTCTATAGTTTTCTCTATGGATTCGATTTGCTTATCCGACTTTTCTAGGGTGCGTCTAATCGAGATCCTTTTCTTCTTTAGGGTCGAGCATTGCTTTTTTAATTCGCCGAGTTTTTGGATATCCTTTTCAGAATACATTATTTTTTACACCAACCTTTTCCTTTCCAATTCTTTTTCTGTTTAAATCCCCGCTTGCATTGTGTTGCTGCCTTAGCCGGGGAATGCTCGCAAGCTCCGCCCAACCGGCACCGCTGACCGGATATCCGAAATGCGCAGGGATGCTTGGTTTGTTCGGTGCGTTTTCTCTGGGCGCGGGTTTCTTTTTCCTCCGGGTGTTTTTCGTTATGGCAGGTCCGGCACATATCCGATCCGCACACCATGTACCTTTCGCCACAGACCGGGCAAAGTTCCAGGTTGTGGTGATGAGCGTAATGGCAGGCCGGGCAATCTACCTTGCATCCGCATGAATCCAGATCCGGGTATTTCCCGTTTTTGTAGGAGTTGGGATCCGGGTGATGGGGCAACACGCCATCTTTGATTACGATTCCTTCGGGGTGTTTTAAGGAGGGTTTGAGGTGCCCTTCGCAGGGACGCTTCCGGTCATACCAATATGTTCCGAGGAATGCAAGGTTCCCCGCTTCTCCGACTTGTAGCCCT
>JBBACM010000135.1:0-3307 GCA_041657045.1 Minisyncoccota bacterium | reverse complement strand
ACGTCATAGCCGATTACATTTGTAGTTATAAATCCAAGCGCACCTTTACCGTAGGTGGCTCTCATTGATTGGCCGGAATATGTATCGGAGATAAGTTTAGTCCCGGATTCGGTAGAAAATGTGAAATTATTCTCGTAGAACTCCTTCATTTCCCAAATCTTCTTTTCAATTTGCTCCTTAAAGGTTGTTCCATCTGTATAACTTTCACCCGCATCTTGACGACCGGTGAAGGAAACAGATTCGTTGAATTTGGTTAAATAGTTTGAAACTTGAACTGGTTTGGTTGCAACCGAAGTACGAACGCCGGCAAATTCATGGTCTAATGTCCCCACTTTCCGGAGATATCCAGTGGTGGAAGCTGTGATTAAAGTAGTACCATCCATTGAGGAAATTGTAGTATGTGATGTGATTGTAGTCACATACACTAACTGCAAGGTCGCTTCAACTAAGAGTAAGTCATTGGGTTGGAGGAAATTTGTTACAAGTTTAGTCTCGATATTCTCGGTGGCCGAACCACCAACTATACCGCCGGCTTGTAATGCCGTTGAACAGGGATACAATTCGTCTTCCCACCAATTGAAAAGGCCGGAGCTATTTACAACTGGTTTTGACGCCTTGCCTGTCGAAAAGTACATTTTTTGGAATAAAGGAAATTGATGCCGGTACAAGAAATAAAGCAGTTTATCATTGTCCGGCATTTGTTCGGTAGTTTCAACATTAACCGAACTCTGAACGCCATTGTTTGTTGACATAAGTTATCTCCTTAGGTTATTCCTCGCCAAGACGTTCTTCTCCTTCCTTTATTATCTGTTTATAAGGACTATCGGAATCATCTTCCTTAAATTTTTCTCTTGACGAAGATGCTGATGCAGTAAATGTTTTATTCTTATTTTTAAGTTTTTCTACTTTTTCTTCGTGAGTTTCTTTGGGTTTCTGTTTTTCTTCTTTTTTAGGGGTTTTAGTACGGTCATATAATTCAGATTTATACCATCTTAACATTTCCGCAGCTAATTTCTTGGGTTTACCGTGATAGAAAGAATTGAATTCTTTGAATTCATCTTCTTCCATATCTTCTAAGTATTCGGCAAATTCATTAGAAACAGTTTCAACTAATTTAGTTTCGAATTCATCACCGGATATTTTATGTAACCCAGATTCAACTTCTTCCCAAAGGACTGTTCTATTTTCTTTTGCTTCGAATTCGCTTATTTTACCGCGTGTATCTTGCTCTTTTAGTTTATCTTCGAATTCTTTCCGGAATTTCTTTAGAGTTAAATTATCTCTTTTGTCTAACCACTTTGCAAATCCTTCGGGATCGTCGAACGGATCGGGCATTTTAGGAAGTTCTTCTTCGACTTTCTCTTCTACTTCCTTTTTTTCTTTAGGGGATAATTTTACTTTTAACTCTCCGAATTCCTTCTCGATATTTGCAAGTTTCTGCGATTGCTGGGTGTTCCATTTACCTAACTGAAGGACTACCGTTTTAAGAGTTTTTTCATACGGTTTTCCGATAAACGTCTTACTTAACCCCAACTCTTTTACATCCTCCTTAGTGATCTTGCGTTCCTTGTCGGTTTGCGCAGTTTCTTCTTTTTCGGATGTTTCTGAGGATTCTCCGCCGGATTCCTCGGATTTTTCCTTGGCTTTATTATCTTCAAGGATTTCTTCGTAAACATTTTTTTCTTCATTTGGCATAATGACTTCCTTTTTTGGTTTGGTCGTTAAAATTGACTTCCTTTTTTATGAGGTTTGGTCATAATAAAAAAGCCGTATCTCTTTTTAAGGAAATACGGCTTTCTCTATTGAAATTTTCTTTATTGATTGCGCGAATTCTAAAAGCGAAATTGAAAACTTATTTCAAAGAACACACACAACAAATACGAAAAAATAAAATAGATATCAATTGTTTATACAAATCTTCTCATAGATTTATTCTCTTTCCGCCAATTTTCATTTGGATGGTGTTGGGGTGTAAAGCCATTATGTTTGCTTACTGATGCCGAATTAACCCCAAAATTTCTATGGGCACATATACCATAAGCATACTCGACACTTACATTAGATTCAATTTCTTCATCATCCTTGTCCTTGGGTTTTTCTGAATAATAATAATCACCGCTGCTTTTTTCATGGTAAACATTCATGGTCTATCTCCTTAGAATATGAAGTATAACGAACATTACCCGCCATGTATAGCGAGAATGATGCCTGGATCTTCTTCCAGTCCCGTTCCCCGATAATCTGCGTCCGTTCACCTCTTGTTTGCGTTCCTAATGAACTGAGTCATTTCTTGTATCTCCACTGATTTTATCTTTATCTTTTAGAAAAACCATTTTGCAATTTTTAGAATTCCTTGTTCCCAGGGTACACGGTGACTTATACCTGACTGATCTTTGAATGAATCGAAATTTTTAAGGTACCATTTGTAATTTCTTATTAGTGCGTCTTTGTTGGAAAATATTGGTTCGAAACCTAAAATCCTTTCGGCTTTTTCGATTGATACAAACGAATCTTTTGAAGCTGTTTCGTAAACCCATTTGTAGAGCGGGGAAAGTTTTAGAGCTTCTAAAAATTTCAGTGCCAAGATTATTGGAGTTGCGGGTAATCCGATTATTTTTTTATCGTATCCGGCGACATCCAATACAGCTTGGTAGTCTTCCTCCATTGTCGTGAATTCTTTTGCACCGATATTGAAAGTATCGTTCACAATTTCTTCCGGCAGAATGCAACATTTGTAAATCGCATTGCATAAATCTTCAACATCCAACAACTGGTATCTGTTATTGCCGTTGCCGATCATCGGGAAATTTTTTCCGTCCTTAGCCCAATCATAAAAAAGAGCAAATACACCAAGACGCTCCGCACCGATAAAAGACTTCGGGCGAAGAATTGGAATACACATTCCCTTTTTACGATAATGCAAACAAACATCTTCTGCGGCGATCTTCGCTTTACCATAATAGCCTACTCCGTCCAGTTTATCAGTCTCATAAATTGGGTGATGGTCTGGAATCCCATAAACGGCTGTTGAAGAAATGTGTATAAATCTTTTGATCCTATATCTTGAAGCATAATCCAAAAGCATTCTTGTACCGCCGACATCAGTCGAATAAATTTCTCTCTCTGGATAAAGCGGTAAAGCTGCTGCGGTATGAATCACCATGTCGATCCCCTTCATCACAGATTTAACATCATCGCCGTTGCGTATGTCGCCATTTACAATTCTAACTTTCCCGATCATATCCTGATAATTGAATTCGGCGAAGTCCAAAGAAACAACATCATATCCTTGATTAACCAAATATCT
>JBBACM010000134.1:0-3358 GCA_041657045.1 Minisyncoccota bacterium | reverse complement strand
ACTATCAAAGAATCTGGCGGTAAGACAGAAACAACCGAAAGGGTGTCCCCCTGATAGATTATCCAGTAAGGAACTTTTAATACGTTCCTTACTCTTAAATTCGTGTAAGTTCCATCCTGAGAAAAAGAAAACGCCGCCACAAACAGCAGCAGCGTTGTAAATATTTTTTTCATATTCTAAATTTTATATCAAAGATACCTGTAAAGCCAAAGACCCATCCGGTAATTCTACAATCATCCTCTTTAATAGAGAATCTAAGGATTCATTCTTATTATCACAATCCACGTAAGGAGTCCCGTCGTCTGCATTTACAACCGTCATTTTGATCATATTCTCCAAAGAGAGATTTTCGCCACATTGTAAAGCCAATTCGCTCATACTTCTGCCCTTTCTGTCAGGTCAAAGACTTTAAAAGAGTACCCATCACAAGTATCCACTGTAATAGCAGATAAGATAGCCTCTTTTAATGTTACACTTTGCCCGCACGCTTTTAGATCAGTCAAGGTAGCACACGTTTCTGTGTCTTTATGTCCTTTTATGCCTACACAATCATTTGTGTCTTTTGCAAACAACTGCTTAATAGGTTCATCCGTACTCACAACAGATGACCCGCACGTGATCCCGTCACAGGATATAACGATCAGGGCTATCATTGCAGATCAGCTAAATAGAACACACCTAAAGCATACCCACCGCACCCATCATC
Organism: Minisyncoccota bacterium; assembly: GCA_041657045.1. Classification (GTDB taxonomy): domain Bacteria; phylum Patescibacteriota; class Minisyncoccia; order Minisyncoccales; family Minisyncoccaceae; genus UBA2211. Next base: position 2,652 of record JBBACM010000134.1, on the reverse strand, counting down.
TACAATAGCCATTTTCAAGGCTTGTTCTACGGTTAAGACCTCACCACAAGCAACCAAATCAGTAAGATTAGCGCAATTGGTTTCTGTCAACTGGACTATTTTCAATCCGGTACACCCGTTTGAATCCTTCGCAAACAAGGATAAAAGGATAGTTTCGATGTCCAGATACCCGTTATCGCAGTCTATTAAATTACACGTTCCCGTACTCATTGTATACCTCCTTTACGTTGTTAAGATTGAAGCCCCTGATAGTGGATTCACAACCCGTTCAGGCGCATACTGACTGTCCCAGGTAACCACGCCGGTAATTTTCTGAATCGATTTTGTCCCCCTGGCTATCACATAGTCTAAGTTGACGTTTGCATCGATCCCGCAAGCCCCGCCATATAAGAACCCGGCTGAAGCGTACCAGATTTTAAATGTCTGATTGCATTGGGTGGCACGCATAAACTCGTAATTCAAAGAGGTGATGTCGTCTACATCTACATTTATGGTAAATGTTTTTGGCCCTTTGGCTTTGCGGTTCAGTGAGGTCTCTATGACATCCCCCGCACCTGCTGGCATATCGGCTGAAACGTGAAAATACCGTATGGCTTCGATACCGCCGCCGCTATTATCTAACCTCCCCAGCCATTCAGCTAAAATAGCCTCGTCTGTGAAACAGGCCGTCCCGGCTGAAGCGATAAACAAGTGCGTGATTTCTCCAAATAAGTTAGTAGGGGAACAGAAAGAGAATTGAGCATCCGGGATTTCGCCGGTGCATCCCGAAGGACATGTTGGATTCGTATTTACTGACATAGTTTTAAATTTTCGGTAAAGATAAAGTAGGAAAAATCAGTTAGCAATAACATTATCGTAAATCTTTAAGGCGAAGCAATACCCATGTGTAAGGTATAATCATAATCGCACGAATGATTCCAAACGTGCAGGCGAACATCGTAACTTTGAGCCGCTAAGCCGGTTTTAACTACTCCGGTTTGAAGTTCATCAGCCGTGACATCGTCCCCGGTCATTGACCACATACCCCCGCCTGGACCAATAGGCGCGTTGGCAGGCGTGCGATAATAGATAGTGGCAAAACTACCCGGCAGGATATAAGCCGTTGTGGTCAGTTCTCCAGCCCCGGTCCAGGCCATTGAGATCACATAACCTGGGAATAAGTGCCAGAATTGACCGTCAAATAAATAAGTACCTCCTTTTACGGTTTCATAAATACATTCGTTCGCCTCTATCTGAACTTCTTGCCAATCAAATAAACCTGTCGTATGGAGTTCATATAAAACACCTATATATTTATTATCCGCGATAACCTCCGATGAGTAGAACATGATTTTATCTCCAGCTGTCCCGGTTGTGCTTCCTATAACAGCATCCGTTTGAATGCCCAATACATCGATAGGATCACTACATAAACACCCCGCCTGCATATTTTCAAGACACGCACCGGCGGTGACATAATCCACCACAAACGAAACCGATACTTTTGCCAAACAACCGATTTCCTCCCAGGAAGGCTCTACACGCATTGTATGTTTAGCCACTGTAAGCACTTCGCCGCTTCTTAAAGTGATTTCAATATTATCATGGATAGCCATAAAAGAGAAAGCGTCTACTAAGTCCTCCTGCATGAAAGCCTCGAACTTGCGTACCTTTTCCCACTTTCTGAATTTAGTGATCTCAGCGTTGTCCCCGTTTTGCCCGGCTTCTATCGTAGTGTTATATTCAGGTTTTTCGATTTCAATATTTAAGAATATCTTATTCTTATAGCCTGTTTGATAAAGTACCTCGCCTAAATCGGTATCGTTCCACCATTCTATTTTTATATAGTTCATAATGCAGGGTTAAACGTAGCTGAATTAACGTCCCAAGTTGCACCATTTGACATCACAAAAGCGCCATCACCAGTTCCCCAACTTGTATCTCGAATAATAAATACACTTCCTTTCGTGTAATCTGAAGCTGCCCCAATTATACCTTCTATCTCTGTTTCTGTTGGCGGCAATGTAGAACCATAATTCCCTTCATAAAAACTTAGTATGACAAATCCATTACCCATATTTCCAGAAAGTACTGGTGTCATTACAAAGTAAACATCTACTGTCGAACCGTTCCAATCTGAGCCTACGGCGGCATGATTCAGGTATAGAGTTGTAGCTGATGTAAGTGAAAAAATAAACGGGCAAGCCTGAAGCGATAAACCTGAAGCTGTTATACTATAATTCAATAGTATCTCACTGCCTCCTACTGTTGTTCCTAAATCTAAAACCGGACTCGTCCCCGCTTTTTCATTGAAAATAACATAAGAAAGCATATATCCTGCCGGGACTAAGGCGGTTAACGTAGTATCGCCGCTTAAATTGGCTTTTAAAATCACGTAGTTACCTGAACTGATAGCCTGAATTTTAGCGTCCAGTAAGCGAAGCCCGTTTAAGATGTTTTCCACTAAGGCCCCCGTTGCCCCGCCCCGGTCGTTACACCCGGCGGTAAAATCAGCACTCCGTAAACTCCAGGAATTAGCCGGAGGCGTAAACGTACCGTTCGTGTTTAACCCGGCCCCGGCCTCTATGACGTTGTCCTGGGTTTCACGTTCTAACTTTTCGACACCTCTTAACTGTAAACCTGTCAGTTTACGGGTAAAGGCTTCGCCGGAAA
>JBBACM010000133.1:0-3364 GCA_041657045.1 Minisyncoccota bacterium | reverse complement strand
GACCTAGGCGGCGTTGCTGACACTCTCTATGCAAGAGGTTGGTCGTATACAGCCAGTGGATTATTTACCCTAGGCGGTTCAGCAGTAACTGAGTCAACGCCTAGGGAATACCTCTACGTAGCTTCTGGTGGGTTGGTACTTGGTGGTTCTGCTCTTACGCTACGAGACCACCAGATATGGCTGATTGTCTTAGAAACCCTAGGCACGCCATCGCTCATTACAGAAGCCTTAGCCAATTGCTGCCTCACTGATTTGGATTTGGTGCAGCCCGTGTTGTCTAGTGAATCACTAGTCATCTCTGACGACTTGGTTGATGACAGTTTATCGACACCAGCGTTTGATAGTGAGGGGGTGCTAGTCTAATGGCCCTAACCGTAACCCAAAGACGAGTCCGAGAGGGAGTCACGGCTATCTATACAGCTACCGTTCAGGATGAACACGCCAACGCCCTAGAACCAGCAGACTTGACAACCCTTACGTTAACTCTGTATGACAAAACGACAGGCACGATCATCAACTCACGTGACGGGCAAAGCATCCTTAACACAAACAACGTAACGATTGCGAGTGGCGGCTTGCTTACTTGGACAATGCAACCAGCAGACAATGCCATCGTAACAACCGCATCATTTGCTTCTGGCCAGTACGAAAAACATATTGCTCTGTTTGAGTGGACTTGGAACAGTGGTGCTAAGGCAGGTAAGTATGAAGTACAGATTGATGTCGAGCAAATGACCAAGGTGCCTTAATGGCCTCCATTACTAACCTCAAATCACTGCAAGCCAAGATCAAGGCTTTGGCTCTACGCTATGGCAATAAGAAGCCAGTGGTGGTTGTTGGTTTTACTCAGAATTATGCTTTGCACGTTCACGAAAATACCAAATCACATCATAAGGTAGGCCAAGCCAAGTTTCTTGAGCAACCAGCTAGGGTCATGCAATCGGAGTTAGGCAGGATTGTTGAGCAAGTAACAGCACGATCGCAGAGTTTAGAGAAGGGTTTGTTGGCAGCCGGTATGCGATTACAACGTGAAGCACAACTACTGACGCCAGTTGATACCAGTGCTTTGAAGGCTAGTGCCTTCACGGCTTTGGAAGAGAATTTGCAATCAGCTTCAGCAAACGCCTATACCTATTCCCAAGCACTCAAAGCCGGTAAGCAGGCATACAGGCTACGCAAGCGACAAGAATCTTTTGATGCAGCTAAGTCTAAGGCTTGGAAGGCAGCAAAACGCAAGCGAGGTAAGCGATGAGCGGTAGTCTTACGCATACTCCAGCGAACGTGATGCAGTACTTGCTAGTCAGCCTTGGTGTGGGTACGTTGCCGACTAGTCATGGATCGTGGCCTATCTACAATGCCAATGAGCCAGACACACCCGACAATTGCCTAACGATTACGGATGTGGCGGGGGTTATGCACGGGCGAGACCAGAACAGTGGGTACATGCAAGAACACGAAGGCATTCAAATTCGTATTCGAGCAACTGACCATGCGACGGGCTGGGCAAAAGCTAATTCCCTAAAGACATTGTTGGACAGTAGTATTGCCATGTCTGCCGTAACCGTCAGCACTTCAAATTACATAGTTGGTGCAGTCACTAGGAAGAGTGGCCCCTTTGGTATCGGTAAGGAAACCCCTAGCAGTAAGCGTGAATTATTTACGATCAATGCCGTAGTTAGTTTGCGGCAAGTCAGTTAGGCAATAGGAGACTCATTATGGCAGTGCCCTCTACCACGGCAAGAACAACCCCTGTTGGAATCAAGCTAGACGACGGGTTTTCTACCAAGATCACCCCAGCGGCTGATGCTGACGTTTCGTTTTGGGAAAAGACCGTGCAACCGCCAGGGGATGATGGTGGCGATCCGATTAGCACCACGACGATGCACAACACAACCTATCGTACTAAGGCTGCCCGACAGCTTATCGACAGTACGGATTGTGTTGTGGTTGGCGCTTATGACCCAGCCGTGAAGACGCAAATCAAGTCTCTCATCAACGTAGAGACAAGTTGGACGATTACTTATCCTGATGGCAGCACAGAAGACTTCTTTGGTTTCCTGCGCACGGCCGAGTTCAGCGCCTTGGCTGAAGGCGAGCAACCCGAAGGCACCTTCACAATCACTGTTACTAACTGGGATCCAGTCAATAATGTCGAGCAAGGTTCGGTCATTACCGAAGTTGCCGGTACTTAACGCCCCAGGTTAGTAACGTGACGTGAAGCCCAGCAACCCAAGCAACCCACAACACATTTTCTATTCCCTTGTAGAAGTTACCTAGGAGCGAGCAATGTCTGAAGAGTTCAATTTCGATGATCTAACCACCATTGAAATCCCAGTGAAGTACAAGGGCGAAAGCTATGTACTTAGGGAAGCCAGTGAGGCATCCACTTGCCAGTATGAGAATGCCAAGGCCAAGTGCGTGAAAATGGCTGATGGTAAGTTTGCCGGCATTGATGGTCCCATGGCTGACACGGAACCGCTGTTGGTTTCGCTCTGCTTGTTCGATAGTAGTGGGGCCAATGTGGCTCTAACTACCATTCGTAGTTGGCCTGGACGGTTGGTCAAGAAACTGTTTGACAAGGCCAAGCAAATCAGCGAGCTTGATCAGCAAGACGAAGAGACCTTGACCAAGCAACTGGAAGCCTTGACTAAGCAGTTGGATGAGCTACGTAAGAAGGGGAACCCCTCAAAAAACGTGTAAAGGCTTACCGCAACCAGCTAAAGCTAGCCAGTCACTTAAAGATTCAGGGTCCGCTACTAGACTACCTGAAGTCGATTACCCATCGGGAGTTTACGACGTGGCTGGACTGGTTGGATGAACAGTGGAATGAACCTGACAGAACGGATTACTATCTAATGCGCATTGCCCAACGAGTTCATCAAGGCTGGGTGAAGACTGCGCGCAGCATTACGCTGAAGACGGAGAAGGTTGAATTTCAACCTAAACATCAGAAGCCTACCGCAGATAGTATTCGTTCAGCTACGGCAATTTCCAAGGCTGTCTGGTCGATGCGTTTGAGTGCTGCTAGAGACGCCATGCAAAAGAGAAAAACCCAAGACGAGGCTAGGAGAAAAAAGCATGGCAAGTGAGACAGAACTTGAACGCTTAGTTGTACGCCTGGTTGGCGATACGTCTAAATATCAGAAGATGGTAGAGGAGGTGTCCTCCTCCACTAGAGAGTTTGTCAAGCTAGAAGAACGTATTGAGAAATTGGAGGATTCGTTAAAGAGAAGTGCTGCCAGTGTTGGCAACATGAATCAGAACCTAGCCCAAAGTGCTCAAGCTTCAGACTTGGCCGGCATTAAGCTAACTGCGCTTGGGTACAGCCTAAGCCAAATTGGGTCTACACTTAGGGGGTTGGGTG
>JBBACM010000132.1:0-3368 GCA_041657045.1 Minisyncoccota bacterium | reverse complement strand
CCACAAGGCCCACAACTCCACCCACAACGCCACCAACAAGGTTTCCGATAACAGGGATCGCCGTACCAACGGCCGCCCCAGTGATCGCCCCCTGAGCTGCACCAGCGCCTGTACTTGCCATCACAGCACCTTTTTAAAGAGCACCCAGAGGATTATCCCACCAACCACCGTCGCCAGAGCTTGCTTCCAGAAATCTTGATCAAACATTTTTTACCCCATTATTCGGAGGAACAGCTGGCTCAGTTATATCCTTGCCGATGATCAGAGTTCTCCAGCCCTCGACAAAAAGAACCTGAGCATAAAGATTCAGCCGGCGGGCGGATCCTGTTCCGAAGTTCCGCCAGGCCTTCATGCCTTGCTTTATCCCCCAGAGACGCCAAGGCTTTTTCTTAAAGAGATCACCAGCAACGGCCTGGAACAAAGCGACAAGTAATTTACCGAGCATAGAGATCCTCCCAGAGAAGGTCATTCTGATCCCGTGTATAGCTCATGACGTTTACGAATCTATTTACAGACTCCAACCATCCCCAGAGGAGCACGATCAGCAAAAGGATCCTTTTTGTTTTTTTCACAGATATCTCTCAATATACAACCAGAAAGAAGGACAAGTTATTGTTGCCGTGACTTCGGTCGCAACCGGGAAAGGATCAGGCATTCCAGCCGTTATATCAGCAGAGACATATTCTAAAAAACTTGGGTCAGTAAAGGCTGTAAAGCCATCTACAACATTCCTCATACCCATAACCATCATTTCGTCGTTCATGTCTATGCCATGGGTGACAGAGGCAAAATTAGCACCAATCGCGGTCCAATACAAGCCCGGGTTTAAAACAAAATCCTTAACTTCAATTCGAACGACAGCAGCCGATCCACTTACGGATCCTTGAGAAACAAGCCTGTTCGGATACGTATTATTATCGTCATAAACTCCCCAGTAAAGAAACTTCCCGGCAGACGCCGTTATGACCCGGATGGCAACCTGAGAGATAAGACATTTTTTAGGATTTACAAACGGCCTGGCATAAATATGATTATTTGTTAAACCAAGATTTGCCGTCGCTTTAAATTCCTGATGGAAACGGTGAAAAGCCCCGGCCTTACGAAAACAATTAAGATTCGGGACCGGTTCAGCCGGGAACTGAATAGACTGAGGATAAACGCCAACCTGTCCCATGGTCAAGGATCCTGGATCGTAATATCAAGCACATCGGTATCCACCAAGAGAAGCATAGTTGCAAGATTATTCCGAGTTCCATCACCGAAATATTTAATTCCCCAGTCATACTTGATCTCGAACATCTCGATCGCCACTTCATCACCAACATCAGCGCGATAACCCCAGATCTGGAGAAGATCTCCGGCAGCCAGGGCCACGTCATAGTTATGGATCTTCGTGACCGGAATTGCCGAATCATCCGCTTCGTCAGCCCCGATCGGAGCGTCATTGACATAAAAGCGGGAATGAACATCATGAGCCCCCAACAAATTACGCATTGTCCAGGACATCACGAATTGGCCAGGATAGGCTTTATTCACACGGATCTGTTTGATCTTGGCCCAGACAAGGGAGGTCGAGATCTTTTCAAGCGGGGATTGAGTAGAGACGGCCAGGGCCCCGGTCCTATACGGTGTCCTGTATGCTCCATCACGGGAATATTCATTCAGCAGTCCGCCCTGGGAATCGTTTAAATGATTATGCATACCGAGCAGAGAGGCCGAATATATCCCAACCTGTCCCATGGTCAGCTCCTTGAAATTATTTCGTAACCGATCGAGATCCCCATGGAAAGAATAGCAGCAGTTGGATTGACACCATAAAACTGCACAACCGAGCCGCCCTCAACCTCGATAACCGTTACCGGCTGACGTTGAGCAGCATAACCTATCTGATCCATTATCTGACGAGCTCCAGCAAAATTCTTCTGGATCCCGTTCTCAAAATACGTCCAATATGCCACTCCCCAGGCCGCGACAGTTCCCAGGTAATTTCCGAACGATTTTATTCTTATCTTACATTTTGTCGGAACTTCTATCCTAAGAAGCTCCAGAGTCAGGCCTATGCCAACATTGTCGGAATGATTTTCAAATTTTTCTTCAAGCCGTTCGATACTCATCATAGGCCTCCTTTACCCGCCGTAAATACCCAGAATTACGATATCCGCGATTATAACCCGACTCCCCAACGTTATACATCTGAATGGCAACGTCAAAAGGATATTTCTTCTGCCACCGAGCTATGTTCCAGGCACCGACCTGAACATTATGATCAACATCCATCAACCAGAAGATTTCCTCTGAGGTCGCCTCCCGGTAATTGGCCACCTTACCAAAATCCTGAGCAGTAGCAAGCTGGACCTGAAGGAGCCCATAGCTCGAATCATAATCCAACTCAGGATTTTCAAGATTAACTGCCGACGGATCCCAGCCGCTTTCTGTTTTTGCATGAGCGGCCACCAGAGCCGGATCAACGCCATATTTATCAGCATATTTTTTAATCAGGTCATAATAAGGCCACTTGCCAGATCCGCCGGCGGCCGCCGGCGAACTCTCGAGCGTTTCAGCGTATGATTTTTTACGATAAACCAGCACGCCGGCCACGGTCAGCCCGGCAATAACGGCGATCGCTGTTATCGGGCTCATATTTTATCTCCAACCTCAATCCGTAATCTTTTGCAAACCTGCCTCATCAGGAGATCGTTCCGGGCATGAGATTTCTCATGACGGACAAAATACCCCAGGAGCCCGAAAAGCGGAACGTAGAACGGCAAATAGATAAGCAGACTTCTCATTTTACCTTCACCACTTTCAGAACTTTCAGCAGATAATAGCCGGCAACCACGAGCGCGGCCACCAAGAGAATTACCGGCAGATGTTCAAGGACGAATTTCAGCAACCCCTTCGCCCCTTCAACCAACTTCTTTATTCCAGAATACGCTGAAAAGACCAAGCCGCCGGAGTCCTGATAGGCCCTTATTTTATCAGCCACTTCTTCCGAGCTGAGGCCCTGTTTCTGGAGATCTTGCTGATAAAGATTTGTCGTCGCCTGGACGGGATCAGAGAGATATCCAACAGGATTTGTGACCAACGACCTGACGCCAAGCCACAGGCCGGAAAAGAAGCTCTTCAAGTTTACCTCCGCCGGCGGAGCACGAGCAGAAGGACCAGGCCGGCGCCGGCCAGGACGATATACGGCAACCAGGTCATAGCCTTGGTGAGGATCGAGCCAGAACTTGTTTGAGCACTCTGAACGGTCGCCTCGGTATTTGTGCCAAGAAGATTATTCGTGATCTTGGTCAGGCCGGCATTCGCCAGCTGTTCCCCCCAGGCCTTGAACCAGTCCAAAGAACCAAAACTTGCCGTAGCAACAC
>JBBACM010000131.1:0-3424 GCA_041657045.1 Minisyncoccota bacterium | reverse complement strand
ACTTCGCGCTTTACTTTTTCGGATATTGGTAGTGTTTTCCACCAATACGAATTAAAATATTTCAGCTTATCAAATAATGGGAACGAACCCTTTTCTTGGCCAATTCGTGCAGACGCTAGGATCTCAGTTTCGGCCTTTGTCTTAAATATCTTGGTCACTAACTCAATAGACTCTTTTGATCCGTATCTCAATCCCAAAATTGCCAGCAATGAACCAAGCCCAACAACACCAATACCAATTCGGCGCTTCTCTACCATTGAGATCTTATAATCATCAAGAGGAACGCGAGAAATATCATTAATGTTATCAGAAAATCTGACGGCTATTTCAGAAGCTCGTTTAAATGTCTCAAAATCAAACTCAAAACCATCATCTGTTTCTTTGAGATACTTTACTAAATTCAAAGACAACAACAGACACACCCCGGTTGACATAGACACCTCTCCGCATGGATTGGTTGTCACTATATTTTCTGCATACCCCAACGGGTTGTATTTGTTAGCGATATCTAAAAACAACACTCCTGGGTCATTTCTATTGTAGGTTGACTTCATGATATTGTCCCACAAATCACGAGCCTTGACAGTCTTGTATACTACAATTGGTAAACCCCTAGATTTCCAATCTTCAATATCACCAGCCCATACTTGTTTATGCTCTGGAACATGAGTATTAGGAAATACCAAATCCCAATCTGTATTGTTTTCGACAGCCTCCATAAATCCTCGGCAGATACCAACCGAAATATTAAACTTTGAAAGGCGTCCAGCAGTTTGCTTGGCAACAATAAAATCTTCAATCTCTGGGTGCCAGCAATTGTGAATAAATACACCATTAGCTACAAAATTATGAAAATCAGGCACTGACATGTCAAAGACTTCTTCTTCACCATAATCTTCGACAGTTATTACTTTATGATTTGTATCATCTGCTAGTTTTTGACTGAACTGATTCTTGAATCCATTCTGATAGTGATTTTTATATTCAACAGACCCTTTATTCCATGGAACATTGGTTCCGTTTGATCTTCTAGATGCTATTCTCTTTTCTTGAATCAACCTAGATTTTTTTTCACCATACCATTCAATATCACTCTTCCCTTTTCTTGACTCTGCCAAATCCCTTTGATATTTTCTCAATACAAAATCATTAGATCTTCCATGTTCTTTGGCATGTTCAGATCGTGTTAATAATTCTATATTATCAATGGAATTATTTGTTGTGTTACAATCTATATGATGAAGTTCTTCACTCTCTGGCAAAAACGCTCCATTGGCAATTTTACTTAAAGGATATCGCCCATATTTTAATTCGGCGACAGCTACATGTTCTGGTATACATTTTCTATACCCAGTAATTCCTAATTGTAAGTATTTGTTATAAATTCTCTTCCTAAGAGCAGAGATAGAATCTCCAAATACCAGTTTCCCAGCTTCTTTGTAAGAACCATTTGATAATAATATTTTATGATCTGGTGTGCAAATTATAAAGTCATCGTTATCAAAGAAAACTTTGATAACTTTCCTTTTGCCATTACTCCATATTTTTGATGCTTGTCGTACAAAAACATTTCCTTTACAATCCGTGCAATAAACATATGGCGTCTTTCCAACCAAATCTTTAATAGACACTCTTCCGTTGATTGTAGAAATTAAAGAACTTCCAGCAATACACTCCAGAATGCCCATCTGAGCACCCTTGCGAATTTTCTTTTTTTCATCTGCTTTTTTACCAGATGACTTCTCCGAGCCCATTGTAATAACTTCTGAAGATTTATCCCAAAGTTCCATAAACTTCAAGACGCCCGGAGTTCTACCACCAATGCCACTAACATACGAACCAGATGGACGAATCCAGGAAAAATTCATTCCATATCCGCCTTCGGATTTTAGAGTTAGTGCCTGTGCTTTAAGCATATCATAAATACCACTCAACGAGTCTGGATCTTGGTATTTTATATCTGAAGGATTATGTACAAAACAATTCATCAAACTAGTAGCTTCGCGTCCAGTCACGCCAAGATTTGCAGTAATTCTACCGCCAGCAATACCTTTGAAATCAGTCAGTAACCACAGAAAATCTTTGTATACCTTTTCTCTAATATCTTCGCTTTCAATTTCGGAGCAAGCTTTAGCTTGCCTCTCCCAAGTATCAGCTAACGAACTTTCTCCTGGGGCTCTGTAATTATCGTTCCAAACTTCATCTGAGATATTCTGTCTAATTACCATGTTATTCCTCAAAACAAGTCTACTAATTCTCGTCTCAACGTCTTTTTAGCTTCGGTAAGTAGCTTGATACAACTCATTCGGGAAATATTCAGCCTATCGCAAATCTTTCCGATAGAATAAAGGTCCCGGCGATTATCGGATCCGCCACCCAGTTCGTAATGTAAGGTTATTACCCTACGCTGATCCTCAGGAAGCTTTTCAACTGCACTTCGAATCAAAATCACCGCTTCATCATTCGCGATACGATCGAGAGCGCTTGGCTCTCCATCAATAATAATCGGCAGCTGTGAAACTTTGTAAGGCTGTACTAGCTTGGCGTGCTTCAGAGGTATCTTGATAGTGGAATGACGATTCGCCTCTCGACTAATCTTTGTTTTAATGTACTTATTACACCACCAATAAAAATCACCCTTATTAGGATTATATGTTTGTAGTGCTCTGCACAGTGCAATTTTTCCATCTTGACAAAGATCTTCGTAGTTAGCGAAACCTCTATATTTTTTTGTTCTTGAATCAACAATATGAGAAAACATCATAATACAGTCTGATTCTACTTTTTTGTATTCAAGTTGATTCTTTTTATTTTGCTTTAGCGTATACTTCTCGCGCAATGTAACTAACTTTTCAAGAAGCATCCTTTCATGATTTTCATTTTCCAAAATTCTCCTATATTGTTTATGTGAACGAAATCTTTCTCATTTACTTCCATACAAAGTACGAGCAAGTTTTTCATCTGTCCTAGCTTGACGAGCCAAGTCTTTCCCTTCTTTCCAAAGTTTCTGTACAAGTTCTCGACCGGTTAATTCAACATTAGCCGAAACATTACAAGATATTAATCTCTTCACTTGTCCTTCTACATTACAATTAGGACATACAGTTGGGACTGCGGCATGTATACTGTATATATCTTCAAACTCTTGATTACAGGCATTGCAAATGTGCAGATATGTTGGCATTTTATCTCCTATGTTCTATTAGGTCTCTTCCTAGAACTTTCAATTCAACATCAGCGTTCCAATTCTCTCGAATTCTTTGTTTAAATGACTCATCAATAACTCTGAATACCAAATACAAGTCGCCAGTAATTGGATCAACTTCCATTCTTACAGCTCTTGCAACGGTATCATGAGTATCCATTAACTATCCTTTTTATTCTTTGCCTCTTGAATTGATCTAATCAAATCAGGTATATTAGC
>JBBACM010000130.1:0-3437 GCA_041657045.1 Minisyncoccota bacterium | reverse complement strand
AGCTTTATTTCTATATTTAATTTTGTTTCAATCTTTCCTTCAATTTTATATCTAAACCCTTCATCCACTAATCCCGGATATTTCTCATCAATTATCAATATTTTATTATCTTCCATCCCTTTTCTCCTCCTCTTCTTGGTTGGGGCGGGGTAATCGGCTACCCAGCCCCGGAATGCTAATTAAGCGCTAACAGACGGTTACTTCCACGCCTGTTAATTTCTGAACTGCTTCTTTCGCTTGTGCCTCGTTACAATTATCATTGCTCATGTGCAGTAGATAAACTCTCCTTAACTTGCTCAGATCGCTTGCCCTTAACATATCCAGCAAGTTTTCTAGGCTCATGTGAGACTTAACTATTCTGGCGGCTAATTCTGAATGAAGAGTACCATTGCCGATATTCTCTTCCATCGTAGCCTTATTGTAATTGCACTCAGCCATGATATAGGTGATCTCAGGAAACTTGTATTTCAGGTAAAATGTATCGGTGAAATATAAAAGAGATTCCCCGGTTTCCATCGACTTCATGTAAAATCCTAGCGGTTCCGATGCGTCATGCTGAATGTCGAACGGCTTAATCTTCCATGAACCAATATAAAACTCTTTCATAAATACCGGATGCGCTCTGTAATTAGTTATTCCTAATTCGTCCAGCGTGCCGCCAGAAGCGTATATGTCCACTCCCTGCGTAATTAAATCCCGAACCGCCTTGCAGTGGTCTTGATGGTTATGCGATATTAAACAGCCGGAAATAGCGTTAAGCCGAAAGCAAAGAGCTGTTCTGATCTCAGAGATTGACACTCCGGCATCAATCAGGATATCGGTTTTCCCATCCGATACCAGATAACAGTTCCCTTTGCTCCCAGATGCGATAGCCTCAACGGTAATCATTATTTCTCACCCTTTTTATTGTTCTTGATCCATGTTTCCAGCTCATCCACGACACCATCGGCTTCTGCATTGGTCAAATCCTCAAACAGTATTCCGTCTAACCTGCGACCTTTTAGGAACCCTTCCAGCTGGACAGGGTACATTTGTTTGTATTTATTCAGGACTTCTACATGTGCCGGAACTTCCTTCGCTTCTTTCTTCCCTTCCGGCTTATCCTGAGTAAGCGGAGCAACTTCAATCGCATTAGCCTTGTCGTCGATCTCTTCCTGTGCTTCAAGTTGAGCGTTTTCTAAGTCATTCTCTTTAGCAAATGCGGCCATCAGGTTTTTATCGCTGGAACTATTGATGATCGGCTTACAGGCTTTATTGATAACCGTTCGCTTGGCCATATCTGCCGTGAATTTACCATGAACGCTACTCTCGCTAATCTTGCCGTTTTCATCTATCGGCCTTTGTTTTGATTGCTTCCAAGACTGTTTGATCTCATCAAAAGTCATTATGGTTGTTGTGGTTGTCCCATCCTTGTAGATGATAATTGAATAGGCCGCAACTATGTTCTGCTTGTTGACGTTTTTGAGGCTTTGTTTGTGCTTTTTTATGATCTTTTTCCCTAGGGCAATTTCATATTCAAAATCGTCGCCGTCGTAAACCACTTCTGCTAAAACATCGTCAATGTTTTCTTCAAGACTTTTTGCTAGGTGCATAGAGCCAAAATATGACCGCTGTAAGCTGAGTTTTTGCCCATAAACGATGAAGTAGCATTGGTTCTTGTCCGGGTTCAGTCCTTGGCCTACCATCCGCAGGAAAGCGTTTCTGATACTCGCCCTGGTACAAACCGTTAGAGCGGATTTGCCTTCTTTGTCAACGGCCTCTTGTAATAGCAACCACGCCGCATTTAAGGCGTTTCCCGGTGCATAATCCGCAGGGAACCTCAATTCACCCGTTTTCTGGAACCAGGTTATCTTGCTTAATACCATGTCAAAAGTCTCTTTCTTTACATCTGTTGATAATGCTTTTGTTTCTGCCATATAATTTTCCTCCCTCTTAATTTTTAACTTCTAACCGAAGTTTTTTGTCAGTTTCTGACACAATAAGCCTGATAAGTTGTGTTTTTACGGTTCTTAACTGCGTTACCGCTTCTGCATTATCCACGAATACCGGGAACGATATTCCCCAAAACTCTGATAGGGTTGAAATAATCTCCAGCCCTGCGTTAATCCGTGCCGCATTGTTGGCCAAAGCATAAGGAACCATTGCGCCACCGGGAGCCGGTATCATCACCTCACACATGCGGTCATTTATTCCTCCATTGATCTGCGGCTCAAACATACGGAACTTCACGGACTCGAACTTGTCATTGATCTTGCCGGTAAGCAGGCTCATCTTTGTGGCTACGAACTGCTCACAGAGATACAAACCTTTCTCGATCTGCTCATATTCCCTAGCTAGCCGCTTCTGTTCTGTTCCTAACTCTTCTATCCGTTTTTTCTGCTGATCTGCCAAATCGCATATTGCCAGTTTGTTCAGGACATCCTGCCGGGTGGTTTCTTCCGCCTTAACCTTTAGATCGATCTCTTCCGTGAGCTTCGCTATTCTTTCCTCGTCGTTCGCAAGGACAATAGCTGAAACCTGGGCTGTCAGGTTTTTGTATTCGTCGGTATCTTGAAACTTCACATCAATGATCTTCTGACTGAATTCTTTAATGTCAGAATTAATGGAAATTACCTTCTCTTCAAGGGCAATCTTCTCTGAATTCAAGCCTGTCAGGTTATCCCTTGCGGACTGAATTATCTTGTCAGAGCAGGTTGAGGCTATCTTTTTGCTGATGGCCTCTAGTTTGCTTGACTTTTCCAAATTAAATGCCGCTTTCGCCGCTTCGATTCTTTCTTTTTGGATACTCTGCCCGCAAGCGTGGCAAGTTTCAGCCGCCGTATTCCATGCACCATCAGATATTAACTTGTATTCTGCCTCTAGTTGCTTCTTCCTGGATACCAGGTCTTCTACAATATCAGCAACACGGATTTCTTTAACCTTTACGTCTATCTGAGCATTAAGTGTATCCTTTCTGACCGTCAATCCTTTTATTCTTTCCCTGATCTTCTCGTTCTTTTCGTTCTGATCTTGGTTGTGCTTTGTTCTTGCCTCAGAGATTTTCAGATTAAGTTCTGCTATCTGCTTTGTTTTCTCGGTCAATCCAGCATCATTGGCCTTTATATTGGCTTTCTGGGTGATTAACTCATCAATCTTCTTTTTCAATCTTTCCGAGTCAACTTTCAAAACCACTCTGTCCGGCAATTCTGCCGGTATTGACCGAGTGGCTTCGTCTATACGACCGGGAAGTAGGGTAAGTTTATCGTTGATCTGTTTGCGTTCTGCCGTGGCTATCTGCCGGTATTCATCAGGAGAGAAGAACTGATCTGCTGTTCCCGGCTTGACCAGAAACAATTTCAGGTCTGCCAGCTCCGGCCTAAACGAATAAACATCTGCATCGGTGGTTTCGCCGCACATTTCAAGCAATATTTTTCTCCGGGCTTCCCAAGTCATAGACT
>JBBACM010000129.1:0-3438 GCA_041657045.1 Minisyncoccota bacterium | reverse complement strand
GTTTACAGTCACAGGATTAATAACCAACACTACTTATTACTTTGCCATCAAGGCAACCGACAATGCTAACAATGTTTCGACTCTTTCAAATGTTGCTTCGGGGAAGCCGGTAGCTTCAACAGGAGAATGTTTTGGAGCAGAAGCATGTAATCCAACGGGCAGTCCTATCGGAGGAGGAGCAGGGTATAGCAAAATAGTTACATCTGGCAATTATTCGGTCACTACCAAGGCAGCGTTGCTTTCAGCCCTAAGTAGTGCTCAATCGGGACAGACAATTTTTATTCCTTCAGGAGTTACGATTGATATGAACGGGTCATCATTTACTGGTGTTAAGGCCGGGATAACAATAGCAAGCAATAGGGGACAAAATGGAGCAAAAGGTGCTTTAATTAAAATGACTACCCCCGGAGATAGTTGGGAAACTCCCATATTTGATGTAAAAGGAAACAATGTTCGATTCACCGGACTGCAACTTGAAGGAGAAATGTATCCTCAAGATTATGGCAACAACAGTGAATATTATCCCGGTTCGATATCGGAAGGACACTACTTGGTAGGTATTAGGTCCATGAAGGAGTATAATGGCGCTGCCGGAAGCGGATATTCAGGACTGGAGATTGATAATTGTGAATTGCGTGGCTTCGCATGGGCCGCTATCATGACATATCAAGCATCTAACGTTTTTGTCCATCATAACTACATACACAATAACGAAGCTCGCGGAGAGGGTTATGGTTTTAATTTATATGGAGGTCAAGCTCTTCTTGAAGCAAATATTTTTGACTATAATCGACACGATATTACCGGTGGTGGATACGCAGGAGAGCAGTACGAGGCACGTTATAATATCGTACTAGGCAATGGCGATGCAATTGGTGCTGCGCACTATGACGTTCATCAGGACGAAAAGGGAGGCAGTTTTGCAGGAGAAAAATACCTAATTCATCACAACACCTTTAAATACGGTATCGGGGTTCACGGGAATACAGTATCTAGCATACACACAAGACATGCCGCAACAATCGGGACATATATCGACCATAATTTGTTTGAGGCTGTTGCTACTGTGCTTCCTGGCGGAGTTCCCATATATCAAACCAATAGTACTTTGCGAATGTTCGCTACGAATAATAAATGGATGGGGACATTGTATCCAACAAATTCAACCATAGTGTGGTTCCAGTAGTAATTATTGGCGCTTGATAAAAATATTAGGCTTTTAAGAATTATTATATAATTCTTATTTGCCTTTTATTTGTAATTAATCCAATTTTCAAGGAAAAGTATATTATAAAAAACGTTTATATATTCCATTGCTTTTTAAAAAGTGTTATTATATTGGTATGGCATTTGTCAGTATTTTAAAAAATGCTATAATGATTTTAACCATGATGTTTTCTAGTAAAAAAAGTCAAAATAGTTTAGGTGTAGATATCGGAACCAAGGTTATCCGAGCTGTTGAATTGTCAAAAGTAAAAGGCGGAATGGTTTTGGAAAATTACGGAGAGGTCAATCTTGACGTTGCTTGCAAAGAATTTTTTAGGTCTTTTGACAAAAAGAATTTGAATCCGGCAGTAAATAATATTTCAGCGGCCTTAAGGGCAATAATCGCAGAAACGGGGATTAAGACTAGAAAAGTTGTTTTTTCTTTACCGGACTTTGCCACTTTTTTTACAACCTTTGAGCTCCCTCCGATGACTAAAAAAGAAATAGTAAGTGCTATCGGATTTGAAGCGAGAAAATATATTCCTCTTCCTTTATCAGAATTGGTTTTAGACTGGCAGATGATGAATAAAGAGTCGTCTCCTAAAGAAAATAGCAGAATATTAGTAATGGCCGTTCCCAAAATAATCGTTGAGCAATATAAAACTATTGCGGAGCAGTCTGGGCTGGAGTTGATTGCTCTTGAAGCCGAAGCGGTGGCTTTAAAAAGAGCAGTAGCGAAAGAAGGAGACCATTCTTTATGTTTATTAGAAATAGGATTTCAATCAACCAATATTAATATTATTGACCAAGGATTTATGAAGATGAGTTTCAGCTTTGATATGGCCGGCAAAGATTTGACTTATAGCCTTTCCGAAACTCTAAATATTTCGACTGAAGATGCCGAGGTTATAAAAAAGAAACAGGGGCTTATCGTCAATGAAAAAGGAAACATTGCCCATATTTTAACTCCGATACTTTCGGTTATTTCAGAGAAAACAAAAAAAGTTATAAGTAATTTTGAAGAAAAAGAGGGAAAGAAGGTGGAAAAAATAATTATTGCCGGGGGGACATCCTTGTTGCCGGGCATAGTTGATTATTTTAGCAAAAGTTTTAGCAAGGAAGGATTAGCGATAAAAGTCGAGTTAGCAAGTCCTTTCGTTGGAATTTCTTATCCGTCGATTCTTAATAAGAAAATGGAAGAAATTAATCCTACCTATGCAATCGCGCTGGGTGAGGCCTTGAGAAAGTTTGAATAAATAAGTATAATGGATTTAAGAGAAAATTTATGGCTATTGAAATAGCGCCAGTTAAAAAAGAAACTTCATCTAAAGGAATTTTTGTTTTGATTTTTCCAATCATCGCCTTGTTGGTGTGTTTCGGTGTATATTTCTATTTTTCTCAGATGGTTCTCCCTCCCAAAAAATTAGAAATGAATAAACTCAATTTAGAGTTGACTTCTATTGAGCGAACAGATGTTGCTACTAAGGAGGCCGAGATAGATATGGCTGCGAAATATATAAGCGATTTTAAAATTCTTTTTGAGGGCAATCCTAAGGCGTCGGTATTTTTTGGTGTTTTCCAACAATGGGCTCATCCGAAAATAGTTTATTCAGACTTTAGTTTCGATATTGTTGAGAGAACGATAAGTATGAAGGGAAGAACGAGCGGCTTCCAGAACGTAATGCAACAGATAGCTGTTTTAGATAAGGAAAGCACGGTTGAAAGTTATGAAATAACTAATGTCGGATTGGCCGAAAGTGGAGGAGTAACCTTTAATTTAGATTTAATTTTAAAGCCAGAAATTTTAAAATAATATGGAAAAAAACAATACAATAATTTTAATAGTTTCCGGCCTAATATTAATTCTTTCAGTAGGCGTTATTTATTTTTTAGCAATTCCGGCGTACAAGGAGGTGGGTATTCAAGACCAACAAATTAGTCAAATCAAGTCTCAAATAGAAGCTAAGAAAAATTATTATATAGCTATTGATTCCCAATCAAAAGCCCTTGAAGATGCGGGATGGGTGGAGAAAAAGAAAAGCATCGAAGTTAATTTTACATCCACCCCTTTTTATATTCCCAAGATGAATAATTTTTTCCAAACAGTGGTTACTGCAAGTGGAATGAATTTATCTAATATAACCTCTTCTTCTTTTACTCCAGTAAAGAGCGTAGTTGAGAGTAAAAGCACAGAAAGCGATATAAAGACGAAGGCAAGCGTTCCATCGCCTC
>JBBACM010000128.1:0-3450 GCA_041657045.1 Minisyncoccota bacterium | reverse complement strand
GGGAGAAACGAGAACGAGTAAAGAGGGCATCATGATCCCCTTTCTTGACTATACCAACGAGGATCCATTCGAGATCTTGGTAGACCTCTATACCGAACCTCGCGCCCGCCCGGAACGTCCACACTATGCTTGGCTCCAGAACCAGTGCAAGTTCTTCCACGAGCACCACAGAACAGACCGCTGGAACCTACGGGATCCTCTCGATGCGTTCCAGCTCTATTACACGATTGACATCCTCGGGTTCAATGCGTTGGAATTGGCTATGATGCTCGACAGAGAACGGAGGTATAAGGAGTCCCATCACTACTGGGCAGTCTATGATTTCGCCCGTGCAACGGTCGGGACCATCTTCCCCTACAAGGATGGCTCGGCTGTTACGCTGGAACAGAAGTATCGGAAGATGCAGCGACTGACAGCAGAACTGGAAGAGAAGCGGGGGATGAGATGAACCACCCCTATGCCCCGGAATTCCGTGGAATCCCATTGACACAATTCAGTTGCGAGTTCCGCAGATCGATAATGATCTCTCCGTACGGGATGATGTACGCATATTGGATGTGATCAACTATGACGAAGTTTCCAATGACATTAACCGAACTCCAGCACGAGCTGCTGGTGCATGCACAGGATGGAAGATCAGATGCATTATTCCGCGTCGCAATCTTCCAGGAACAAATCGGAACCCTGCTCCGCTACATGACGCACGATCCGATCGAGAACCCTACCGCGAGGAGACATGCTGGGCAATCAAGCGAGGAGGAGGCTGCAGGACATGCCATCGTTCAGCTCCTCACCTACTGTGCATTGCGAGGAATTGATACCCAGCGGGCAGTGAACGTTGCACTGGTTCATCTGCGAGGGAAGGAGTTCATGGAGAAGAAAACGGAGGGGGATGAAATCCACGGGGTGGTTGCTGCTGTAGGGATCGGGAAATTCCAGGGTAATGCTTGGGTGTGCACGGACAAGATGATCTGGCCCGTTGGAGAATGGGAACCATGTATCCTTGTAGCATACCATCTTGAGGCAGATGCACGGCTGCAACAGTTCTCGGGCATTGTCACCGATCAGGGCGGGATGAATTGCCATGCCGCAATCATCGCTAGGGAACATGGGATCCCGTGCATCGTGGGAACCGGGAATGCAACGAAGAAGATCAAGACCGGGGACTGGATCGAGATGGATCCTTCCACCGGGATCGTAACTATCATCGAGGGATGACCTATGGAAATTATTACCAACACATTATCCGAAGCGCATGAAATGGCCTTTGATGCCATCGTGCAGCAGCACAAGGAGATCAACATCCAGACCCATACCGACAAGGAGGAGTTCACTCTGGAGTTCGAGGCACCTAATGGAGGGGATGACCAGATTGTCCTGCACATCCTCCATCCGTTGATGGAGCCACAGGTATCGGATGGGTGCCCGTTCCAGAAGGGATTCACCGAGGCTTACAAGAAGCAGTTCCTGACCTTGACACCGCCGCGGGCAGATGGGAAGCATCCGGTGTATACCTACTGGAACAGGTATGAGGATCACCCCACCATAAATTGCCTCACTGGATTATTCTCTGGAAATGGAACTGGAGACGGGCTGCACCAAGTCACCGAGACCATCAAGAAGCTCGCTGCGGACCCCAACTCCCGTCGCGGGGTAATGGTCGGATGGAATCCGTTGCTCGACCTGCACAACCCGGAACCCCCGTGCATGTGCCTGATGCAGATCGTCATTCGCAATGGTCGGGTTCACATGCGAGTTCTGTTCCGGTCACAGGACATCGGGCTCGGGCTCCCGGAGAACCTGGTCGGGTGCACCGCATTCCTCGAGCATGTCACCAATGGAATAAACCAGATCTCCAAGGTACAATACGGAGTCGGGGAGCTGACGCTGGTATCGTGGATTCCTCACATCTACAAGAAGCGGGACCAGAACTATTTCGACCAGATGCGGGCAGAGATTCACCGGAAGAAGACGCTGGGATTGTGGCACCCGATCACCAGGTGAGATGATGCCAAGGAAATATATAACCCCGCATGAGCGTATCGAATCCTTTGCATGGAAAAAATACCCCCGTGCAATTCTCTCCCATCTTATCGGGGGAAAAGTCTGCACAGTGCAGGAACTTCGCAAACTCGGTGGCAAGACTCCGTTCTATACCAAGACCGTGCGATACTGGATTCTCCGCCTCGTCCAGCATGGATATGTGAAGGAAGCAATCGATCTCAAGGCCGATGGGAGATGCAAGTTCTATGGAATTCCACCGGAGAAGAAGGGGATGGTTGTGGAACTGCTGCAGAGAATACCGGGAGATGAGATGGAATGCCCGAGATTGCCATAAACAGAATCGAGTATACTGCAGGAGACAAAGGACCAATCATTCATGTCCTAGGAAGAGATGCCGATGGTATCGCACGGCATGTCGAGGTAGAAGGATTCCGTCCCTACTTCTATGCCACAAAAGAATCGATGCGGGGGAGGAACCTCCCGGCCAATGCCCATGCAGATCTCAAAACCGAATACCGCTCGATACGAGGAGACACCTGCCACAGGATTTATACCACGAACCCTGGGGAGGTCCGCGATCTCCGTGACAGGTTTACCCACCTCGAAGCGGATGTAGTATTCACAGTCAGGTTCCAGATCGACACCGGGATTCGCTCGGGCATGTCGTACCCATCGGAGAAATGCAAGGTATCCGAAATTGCCCCGGCGGACCTGAACTATCCATCGCGGGTATGCACGATTGATATCGAATGCTCGGATGAGAATGGCTGGCCGGATGCACGAAGCGATCCTATCACCTGTGTCACCTGCTATGATTCCTTCACCAAGGAATACACCACCTTTGTCTTGGGAGATTCTGATCGCAGAATGCCTGCCCCGGACCATTGCACTACCATTGTATTCCAGAAGGAGAAGGATCTGCTGAAGGAACTTATCTCCTACATCACCGATACTGACCCGGACATCCTCACAGGATGGAACGTGAATGATTTCGATATCCCCTATATCATGGGTCGGCTCGAAGCCAACCATCTCTCCAAGGATTCTATTGCTCGCCTTCCCGGCACAAGCCTGCATGACGATACCATCCGTGGCCGGCAGGTCTTCGATCTTCTCTCCGGGTATAAGCGGATGCATCTCACCAAGAAGGACTCGTATCGTCTGGATGCAATCGCCGAGGCCGAGATCGGGGAGCACAAGGTCCACTTCTCCGGGAAGATATGCGAGTTGCCGCTGGAGACGCTGGTCGAGTATAACAGGAAGGATGTTGAACTCTGCGTCCGTATCGATGCAAAGGACGAGATCGTGGACTTCCACCGCGAGATTGCAAAGTATGTGGGATGCTCTCTGGACCGGACCCTGCAGTCGATGCCTCTGATCGATGTCTACATCCTGCGCAAGGCACAGGGAAAATTCGTCCTCCCTTCAAAGGGCGGGTTCAAGGAT
>JBBACM010000127.1:1470-3468 GCA_041657045.1 Minisyncoccota bacterium | reverse complement strand
TGTACACCAAATTGAACAGAATCTTTACCTTTTTTCGCCCCCCTTGCGTTCACCCCGGCTATCTGTAACTCTTGAATAGACTTCGGTTCTGCAGAATCCCAGGTACTCAAATCCTTCCCGGTCATTCTAATAGCTTCTACTGCCAGCTCTTGATTGGTCAGTCCCCTCATGTAGAATTCGTTGTAGAAGTAAATCAGTTTTCGCATTTTATCCAGGTGAATACAGGTAATCGCAGCAGGATGCCCCCCAAATCCAAAGTCACCGCCGTTCCTTCTGTTGGTCCTTTGATTTTCAGGTAAGTAGTATTCACAATCAGGATCGTTGATGTTTACGTACTTCCAATTCTTGAATATTGTTTCACCCAGGATACCCCAGTTACCCAAAGTATAAACATCATAAAAGTAAATATCGTCTTCATTTTCAAGGTCATCTATATCGTCCTGTTCAAGAAACCTTAGATTGTCTTTATAAGTAGTTTTGAGAATTGAGATATGTTCGTCTTGATATTCTGTTTGATTATCTAACCACTTCAACTTACTGAAAAATGTCTCGTAAATCCAATGTGTTTGTAAGATAGGGTTGAATGAGAATGTTATTGTTTTCTTTAGTCCCGCCGCTTTTCCCCTTAATCTTTTCTTCAGTTGCTTATAGGCTTTGTATTCAGTCTCGGTTGCTTCTTCAATTCGAATATCAGTGAACACGCCCTTTTTAGGAGTGATTGATTTCAGCTTTTCAACATCATCCAATCCAACAAACACAATCTGGTATTCATTGGCAATACAAGTAACCGTACCGTCTGTTTTGTTGATCTCAAATAAGTGAGACATTCCCCAATCTGAAATAACCTTGTTGATCTCTTGAATAACAGAGCCTCTTAACGTGTTCTTTAGTTGTCTGCAAACAAGGATATTCCTACCGCCCTTTAGTATTTTATACACATCCCTTTGCGCTAAAAAAACAGACTTACCAGAGGACGATCCCCCGAAGTAAATCTGTATCCTTGAATCACAATCAAGATAGGGAATGTATTTTTTATTAAATACCTTAGGACTTATGTTTACATCAATCGTCTGATTCATCTGTTAGTTTCACGTTGATAATAGTGGTAAATTCTTTTCCATTGCTGGTTACGTCTACCTTGTCAGTCACTTTTCCAATTCCCCTGTCAAGTATTTCAGTTGCAACGCCTTGTTTAATATGTTCGTTCCTTGACTTCAATCCATGCACTTTTACAATCGCAGCTTCTTCGGTCGCGTCCTGTAAAATCATTATCGCTCTTAATGCTATTTCACGTTTTATTTTTTGAGCAAGTTCGTTAAGTTTCTTCCTCTCTTCTTTTTTCCATGAGTAAAATGTGGCGTGGGTTATCCCGGCTTCTTTATGTCCCTGAGCATCGCTATTAACCTTTGACCGCGCCATAACATAGGCAAGGCGTTGATCTTCTAATTGGTTTAATTCTATCTGTAAATTGTTCATAATCGGTATGAAAATAGTCAGCTTTCGTCTGAAAATTGTATCACTGCTTTTGCCAGTTCTTTTACGTGCCGTAACATTTCAAGCGCCTGACTCTGGCAATATTCAGGCAAGTTTATTTTTACGTTAGTCGATTTATCTGCCATGCTCTTCACTTCGACTATTTCAAATTCTACTTCAATTGCTTTGACTGTTTTCTTCTTTGTCATTCGTTAGTCCATTTGATCGGTTCACTCATATTTTACTTTGCAAAACTTACAATGACATAATACGTTATAGAGTGCTCTCCAATTACCACAGCTGGATATGTTACTAGATAATTAATCATATCTCTCTTTTCTTGTCTTAGTCGGCACGCTCTCATGCCAGTCGATGAACTCTTGTCCATAGCGTTCTACTTGCACCTTCCAAAACCATTCCCGGACTTCTCTTGCATCTACCTTTCCTTCCATGTGACATTTCGCAGCTACTAACATTAGGTTGAATTTGTGATCGTACTCCGGGTGTCCTTTGCTTCTTCCGAAG
>JBBACM010000127.1:0-1460 GCA_041657045.1 Minisyncoccota bacterium | reverse complement strand
ATGTCTCTGAGTCCCTTGTAATTGGCAGTGTTCGCAAAGGCTCCCGCGCTCCTCTCGGAGGTCTTCAACGCTAATCATATTCCAAATCAATTATATTTACTTTTTCTTGTCCCGGCAACTTCTTAAGTCGATATGACTTGCCGTCAACTTTAGTAACTTTGTATATCCTTGACAATCCATCTACACTAACATTAATTAAGTCACCCTCGTTTATTAACAGTGGCTTTGTAAAAGTAAACCCCCTTAATTCTTTTGGTGTCTTTTCACTGTAAATGATTTTTAAATATTTATCTAACATATCATCCTTTCGTCAGTTCCATTATAGCATATTGTAGAATCCCCCTACGCGATGGCAGGGGGATTCAGAGGAGAAAAATGAGACGATTTAAGTATACATCTAATTGTCAATCACTTTTTGGTAATTTTCTCAAAAGGAACCAGCTCAATACGCAAATCACATCCAATAGCATGTGCAATACTAGATAAAGTTGCAACACTTGCTCTGTTTATTGATTCTCCGCTTTCAATTGCACTAACTGTGTTTCTGTTTATTCCTGATTTTTCAGCAACTTCAAGAATGGTAAGTTTTCTTATTTTGCGGACTGACTTCAACAATTCAGCTGTACTGTTTGCGGTACATTGTGCTAATAAAATGTCTCCATTCATTATAGCCTCCTCTGGACTTATATCGTTATGGATTATTACTTTATTTCCATTCGGCATAACTTCTATTTTTGGGTTGCACCAACAACATTCTGATCCAGTATTGTGTTCACCGTCTAGTATCATTTTTTTATGTCCTTTATTTTTTGATCTATTTCAATTATTTTTATTGCACAAATAACAACAATAATATATAAAACAATTATAAGAATAATCATTTTAGTATATCCTTTGCTTTTGTTCGTATTAGGTCTATCATAATTAGCATCTTGTCTACTTCTTCCCAATTCGGGTATTTATAGATAAGAAGTATGTTTTCAATAAAAGTCCTTAGTTTTTCGTTTTCTTGTTTTAATTTCAAAACCTCATTTTCTGTCATTTTATCCTCACTGTATCTAATAAGTAAACATCCTCACCAAATCCATAACTGGTGCGATAAAAATTATATGTAGCCAACCATTCGTCATTTTCTTCGTATATAACCATCAATGGATTTATTTCTTTTGGGCGGTATATCATTGGGCTTGCTATTTTTCCAGGCTTTTTACCATAATCTATTTTCTCGTTTGCATAATAAGTTGTCATTATCTTATTCTCCTATAAAATAAGTATACCACATTATGCAATAAATTTATTGCAGACAATTCCTGAATCTCAATTGCTCCTCTATCTTACTCTTTATTTGTCTCAATTCTGACAACCTATTTTCAACAATCATTCCATCTAATACTTTTACTCCCTTCCAGTCCGCTAATTGAAATATGGCAAGTAATTGGATAGTCTCTTGTAAGTCTTTT
>JBBACM010000126.1:0-3525 GCA_041657045.1 Minisyncoccota bacterium | reverse complement strand
CCCACACCCGCGCACGATTAGAAACTATGTCAACATACGCGGTCTGGAAACATTCGAGCTCACAACCCACACCCGCGCACGAGTTGAAACTGTATGCCATGTAAGCCATTGTTGTGTACCATTATAATATACCGTTTGCGCGGATATAGTTTATCAATACAGGAAACGGGTTACAATGTATAATGCGCTAAATATCAAAGAACAATGAAATCAATGTGTTAAACGTGCGCGCGAAAGGTACGGTATTTTATGTGTGCTTCAGGTTCGCGCTGGTATCCATCAAAAAAAATAGAGGGTAGCTGCATGTATCTATATGCGGGTGTAGGTCGGCAAAACAGCCGATTACCGTTAAAAATCAACGGTGTGCGTGTTGTGATCACGCTTGTTTCCATGCAGCTACCCTTATTCATTATGCTACCGCAAGAGCTTCACGTATTTTGGTTTTCCTGATATTCAGGTTTACCGAAATCTGACGCGCCGTTGCGTTTGATAATCCGGCCTGAACGAGTGCTGATTTGTCTTCACGCTTGCCGTTGAAATGCTCGTCGGCTGCGGTGTCGAGTCTTTCAAGACTGCTGTCACTGTACTGTTCAAGTTTTTTGAGTTCCATTTAGAACCTCTTTCTTTAATTGAATTGAATATTTACGAAGGCCACTCGCCTTCATTCCTACATTTATTCCGTCTCCGTGTTTTGCATGGTAAAATCGCATTCCACGGTTCCCTCGTTTTTTGCATTTATCGCAGTAAACGTTTCTTTCGTTTACCGGCTCGAATAATGTTTTACAGTTTTTACATCGCTTCATTTTTTTTCTTTACCTCGTGGACACCCGTTTCCTACCGCGCGTGGGTACGACTGGCGTTCCTTCCGGTGCCTTGATAGTACCTGCCCCGTTTCCTCCCGCGCGTGGGTACGACTTTTCCTTATAAAAGGAGCAAATATGGTCCATCCCCCGTTTCCTCCCGCGCGTGGGTACGACGACACCAGCGCACACGTCCATTTTTCGACGGATCCCGTTTCCTCCCGCGCGTGGGTACGACGCGCAGCGACGGAACCCTGGCAACCGGAAACGCCCCCGTTTCCTCCCGCGCGTGGGTACGACACCAATATATTGCGCGTAGGTGGGCAAAACAGCCCATTATGTTGAGCTTTCCAACATGTGCGACAAACGGTAGCCGCTTTAAATGCATTGGTATCATATCTCACGCTTGTTTCTCTTTTTTAACTTCAACGAATGATGTTTCTCCGCCGGTTTCCTTTATTTTGTACTCTAATTTAGTTTTCAGGTCATACCATCCATACGGCAAATCGAACAATGTTTTTTCAGGAATGTTCACCACAACCAGCTTCCCGGCGCATTGCTGCCGCGCGAAATCAACTATGCGCCTGCTCCACAGATGATTATTATTCTTCTCCGCATTCGACCGCCGCTCCGTATATCGGTTGAGCTTTTCCCTGACATGCTTTTTCTGCTTGTGTTCCCGGCGCATGTACCCGCGAAACTCTTTGGTGTATCTATTATAGATACATTCGCATTCCCGCAGATATGCAACTATGCCTACCGCAGAAAATGGACGCGCCGACCATTTATCGTCGGTATAGCAGGTGATAAACTTTTCCTGATCATCGGTGAATTCGACGTACATTATCTTGTCTGGATCAACTTTTGACGGCGTATCTGGCCGTTCATAGGACAGAATTAAAATAATTTTATTTTTATCCTCGTCGAATCCAAGGTAAGAATCTTTTATTTTCCATCCGTCACGTTCTTCTCGAAGACTCGAAAAGGCAAAATATGTTGACCCGTCCAGTTTTTGCGTTGAAAACGAAACTTCTCCGATTTCCTTATCCCACCGACACAATATTTTATGGCCGTCGATTTTAGCCATGCCTGATTTAAGCGGGATACCAGCACGGTTAAATGATGCAAAGGCCCGTTTACCATTTAGGACAAGATATTTCTTCTGGCATTTCTTTATATCCTGGTCTTTCATAGTCATCATTTTGCCGATAATATACTGAATTTTTGAGTATGAATTGCACATTAGAGACGGATAAAGCTCTTTCATCCATGTGTACATCTCATAATATTTTATCTTCCCGCTGTTTCCGATACATTCAGATAGTATTTTCCTACAGTTATCATCAACAGGTTTAACCGTTACATTATCAGAACTGGTATCTATTTCAGCACCAGCGGTTTCGGCGATTGCGCAAAATGAATACGCCGCCCTCATTGCCGCTCGGTATAACCTTACTGATGATCTGATTTTTGCATGTAGATCAAGGTCGTCAACAAAGCATTCGAGTTTTAGATTTCTTATCATATTTGTTTCTCCTTTATCACTACAATCAAATATAACAACAAAAATAATAATATTCAATATATTTCTTAAAAATATTTCATTTATTTTCAATTTATTTCCTTGTTTTTCCTTAAATTTCACCTTATTTCTTTACATTTCTCACTATTTTAATACATGATCAGTATTCTATAGGTTGTTATTTATTAATATGATATGTTTGTTATTAAATTGACATCATGATCATGCAATTTAACAGCAAACATGCCGATGAATATTTTTAAAAACATCAAAAAACTTTTTAAAAACGATCTTGCTTTGAATGATCCGAAAGCGTGGAGTACCGGATTTTGGAATGCTTTCGGTTCTCAAACACCTGCCGGTGAAAACGTAACCGAATACAATGCCCTTACATATAGCGCCGTATGGAACGCTATTTATCAAATATCAAGCACTTGCGGCAGTCTACCGCT
The DNA here is from genome assembly GCA_041657045.1 of Minisyncoccota bacterium. GTDB lineage: Bacteria > Patescibacteriota > Minisyncoccia > Minisyncoccales > Minisyncoccaceae > UBA2211. The sequence continues at coordinate 751 of JBBACM010000126.1, read as the reverse complement.
CCATTTACGGCAGCACAAAGGCCGCAAAACGCGGTACGCTACCGAAAATCCTCTTTACCGGGTAATGCACACACAGTTTAATCCGTTCATGACGGCAAAGATAGGCAGAGAATGTATCATGGCGCATGTCCTTACATGGGGAAACGGGTATGCTGAAAAGGTCACAAATGCGGTCGGTGATATTATAGAATTGTGGCCGATTACCCCTGATCGCGTGTGTGTAAAACTTGAAAATAGAGAAATGACATATGATATTAGGGTCGGGAATGAAACAATACGACTAAAAAGAGACAAAATACTACATATAGCCGGATTTGGATTTGACGGACTGGTCGGATATTCCCCCATTGCAATGGCACGTAAAAATATCGGATGGGGAATGGCGATGGAGACGTACTCGTCAAATTTTTTTGGAAAAGGTACTCACCCAGGCATTGTCGTGTCTCACCCCGGCCCGGCAATGTCGGCACAAGCGCATGATAATCTAAAAAAATCGTTGACAGAAACATACAGCGGGTTGGGCAATTCTCATCGGTTAATGCTCCTTGAAGAGGCTATGAAGATAGAAAAACTCGGCTTTTCCCCTGAAGATTCACAGTTTTTAGAGTCAAAACAGCATCATATTACCGATATTGCGCGATGGTTTAATATTCCCCCGCATAAGTTAAAAGACATGACAAAATCATCTTTTAATAACATCGAAGCTGAGAACGCCTCTTATGTAATTGACACAATTCTTCCGTGGGCAATC
>JBBACM010000125.1:0-3570 GCA_041657045.1 Minisyncoccota bacterium | reverse complement strand
GAAGTCAACTCGCTTGTCCTGCAACTTGCCGATAAGTCAATCGTAACAGTAGGAGAAACATAATCAAATTCATAAGTCTCCTGTACACAAACAAACGTAGTTCCGTTATTCATCGTACACACGTAATCAAACGTGTACAGTCCCGGAGTAAAAAGTCCCGCAGAAGTCAAAGAAGCAGGAATGTTGTTTAAAATCCATGTCAGGGTCGATCCATCTATGTCGGGAGTCGTAAAATCAGGTGCAGTCATACTAAACCCAGTCCCCTGATAAATGATAGTACCATCGGGGTCTGTTATCTGAACTAATCCTTTGAAATTTGCTGTTCCACCATAAGAGGAATATCCGGTCTGGATAAGGTCTGTAAATATCAGAACCTCGTTAGGTATGTCGAACGTGATCCTGAATACCGGGATTGAAGAAGTGAACGGGAAGGCCATAACTTAATTTTTTCTAAAATTACAGTCTGACGAAAAATAAAGCAACTATTCCTTATGGAATAAGAAGTTAACAACATTTCAACAAAAAACCCCGAATCTCTCCGGGGTTTTTTTAAGTGTTACACCTGTGGTTTAAGGTGTTTCTTTTCAAGGACATAATAGGTTATGAGTTCAGACAAGACTTCCTCTTTGGACTTCCCCTTCCATGAACTTTTAATGTTTGTCAGCATCTTTTTCAGTTCATTGAATCCATTGGGGCCATTGGATAAGTTTTCTAAATATTCCCTTGTTATTTCTTCCGGGAGGTTAAGGGGTTTTCTTTCATTCGTCCTTGCCATCCCTTCTTCTCCGATAGAGTCAGAGAGTTCATCGAACTTGTCCGGGTTCTTTTCAAGATAATCTGCCAGAAATTCGATCTTCCTCATGTTTTGTACAGGAGGGACTTTACATAGCGTTGCAACTTCTTCCTTGCCTTGCATATAAGCAAAATATCCCTTGTCGTTGTATTTTATCTTATGGAAGTCGTGCGCCCGTTGAACCAATGCACGGCATTCCATAGTCCGGCTGAACCCCATCACGGCTTCATCAAAAGCTGCATATCCCCTCGACTTGTCTTTGTTCTTTTCAGCGACTTCGATAGCGGTCTTTAAGGCGATGATCTTCTTGTTCATCCCAAGAAATCCCGCACCGTGAATACCCCAAGCATAGCATATCTTTGATAACTTTGCTTCATCTTTTAATAGCGGAGAACTTTCATTGAATAGAAAATACATCAGTCCGGATGCTTTTGCGTAATTATCGCGTTCTACTCTTGCTTCGTTTTCTTCATCGAGCAGTTTAATATCTTCACTTTTACCTTCACGGCAAACATAAAGATAGATAAAAAGACATTTCTCAATGTTCGATCCCAGTGCAAAGGTCATATCCCTTGTCTCCCAATCCAGATTAGGTGGCCGGTATGTAAACCCTCCTCCTTGTTTCGGAACTGCGTTATCCGCATAACGGATAACTATTGTGCCCTGTTCGGTTTGTTCAATGGTTGAAAATTCATAGGACTCTCCAATCCTGCCTTTTTTATCGCCATATCTCATCTTTGAATGACGGAACCGGACAGGTAAGTTTTGATCCCAGAAGTTTTCTTTCAGGTGTTTATAGGCTTTTTGGAATTTCAGCCTGACAATCTCCGTCCCTGTATATAACTGCAAGGAATGAAGATTACACTGTTCATTATCAATATATATTGGCATAGTTTCTTGTTTTGTGTTAAAAAAAGGGGATGGAGTTTCCACCCCCTTTTCAGACTGTTAAGCGTTTTTAGCAATAGGAACATACTTAAACTGTTCTCTGGCAATAAGTCCGCCATGATGGAACCATTGTGCAGAGAAATAGTCGTTAGAAGATAACGAAGGAGTGTTCAATGCTCTTTCAGCACCGGTCAAACCGCCATAGATTGCAAACAGGTCTTTACGGTTTACTTCTCCAAGTTGAACGTGCATAAGAGAAACATTCGGAACAATTAAGTGGGTCTGTGCGTCCGTTACCTTTTCCATTGGAATAGCAAGAGCGTTTTCCCTCATCCATGTTGCGGAGTTACCCATGTAGTAGTCGTTACACATGATCGGAAGCTGAACAAACACGAAGTATGTCTGCGCTTTCTTAATGTGGCGGAATCCTATTTCAAGGTTCTTGTCTCCACTCCCGGCTTCCGGGGTAAAGAGTGAGTTAAGTCCACCGGCTGCACCCTGGATTTGTCCAAGCATACCATCTTCGATCTTGTTGTAGAACTTATCTCCATGAAGGATTCCTACATACTTAGAGGTGATCCCTTTTGTGATAAGATATTCCGCAATGGTATTGAATTTAGACAAGGTGAACCCGTCAACGTCGTTATAATTAACAGGATAACCATATTCGTTAGCGTGAGTCCAGAGTCCTTTTGTGGTGTAAACCTGATTGTAAGCACCATTATTAGAAACAGAAAGTTCCTTAATGTCAGTGTTGGTTGTTTCTTCACCGAACATTATAGCCATCTCTTTTTGAAGGTCAAGTTTTATATTTGCTTCAATGAAGTCATCGTGGATAAGTGGTAGTCCTGAGTTTCCGCTCCACCTCTGACGGGCAGCTTCCATACCTCCATATCCGACGGATTCACGGAAAATCTGGCAGTAATGAGTGAACTTCTCAAATCCGGTTGTTGCAGGTGCAACACCTGATCCTTCAATAGCACCCTGATAAGCACCGATAGGAATAACAGCACCAACATAAAGGAATGTAGCGGAAATGGTCTTTGTGACATCGTTTGGTTCTATTACAATGGTGACAGTCGGACCTGCAGAAGCAGTAACCGATTTAATACGGCACATGATATATCCATCCCGTGAATTTCCAAGATGAACAGAGAATCCTGCACGTGGGTAATAGTAACCCTTTGAATCGATATCTCCTGAATCAAGAGTAAACGAAGCGGAGTCTCCCGGAGAAGCACCAACATTTACAGTGCTACCGACCGTAATTACCCGGTGGAAGAAGTTTTTGGCATGAGTCTCGTAACTATTCTGTGCAACAGCAATATCACGACCTGCAAAGCCATACATAAGCATATAAGTAAAAGTTAGTCCAATACCATAAGTATTGACCATGTCAGAAGCAACTTCCGGTTTACTCAGGAAGCTATGTAATCCCAAAATGTCCGCTGTGGTCGCAGCGGAAATAGCTTGATTGTCCATTTTAAATATTTTTTTAGTTCAACAACGTTAAATTAAACCCTTCTTTTTCTTTTCAAGAAAGTCTTTTTGCTGTGAAAGTCTCACCTTGTCAGCATCAATCTTTCTTTGGTCATCGGGTCTTTCCTGACCTTTCATGTCGGGCAAACCAGCATCCTCCCGGATTTTTGATTGTGTCCATTCTTCAAAAAGTACACTACGTTGCTTCGCCAAAAGTTTTGTAATGTTTTCTTTCTTCCCGAAATAATCGGAAAATATTTTACCAATAGCACCTTCAATTATCTTTTTCTCGTTTTCCTTGTTGAGTTCAACTCCTTTTATGGAAACGAGGTCGATAACATCAGGTAACTCTTTTTTCACTTTTTCAATAAATCCCGGCTCGATCTCGAAGTCAATAATGCTGACTTTTT
>JBBACM010000124.1:0-3575 GCA_041657045.1 Minisyncoccota bacterium | reverse complement strand
CCCTCTACAATAAACTTTTCATAACTTGACGAATCGTGTCTGATATAGGCATATCCAAATTCAGAAGTACAGGCGTTTCCAATTTCAACCAATGGGTTTAGTTTTAGGCTTTGATTTTCAAATGCTGAAAAAAAAGTATCCTCACACGTATTATATTCAGTTGATAAAGGCTGAATAGACATTTCTGCTAAAATAAGTTGTATAACTTCGGCTGCTGTTTTGTTTTGAACAAACGCCGGACTGTCTATTTCGTGAATAGCGCATTGTTCCATGAAGTCTCTGACTTCAACCATTGTTTGTCGTTCTTTATTTGCACCGGGTATAATTTGAATTCCAGTTGCCGGAATGCGCCCATAAAACTTAGGGTATGTTACATCGCCATAAATAACAGAAAACCTAACTGTAATTCCAGCAGAAAAACCACTCCGACAATTAGCATGTCCGGGTGAATAATAACCAACCAATCCGGCGCTATTCAATTCTGAATTATCTAATGAAAAATTAAATGTGCCAGTTGACGCAACTCTTGCCAATGGCGATGAATCTTGAATACCATAAGTGCAGGTTATTGGAGTTGCTCTAATAACGTCCTCTGTAACATCAGTCCACGCACCAGCCGTTCCCGCAAACTGCATTTCCAACTTAATTGAATCAGGATAAATATTAGACACTTTTCACCGCAAATAAATAAGCATCTCTCAAGGCTAATGGAAGTCTATTTAATTCACGCCTCATTCCTTGAATTTCTGCCAAGAGTGAACTATCTTTAGAATTACCTCTTGATATTTCAACATTCTCACCAGTTGTCGCTCCTATTCTGAATGAGTCATTAGGATAGCCGGCAGGAACTACCATAGATAGACCGGATGCACCTCCGGCATCAACATCATAAATTGAACCTCTAGAAGTACCAAATCCACCTGTATAAGTTTTATCGTAAATTGAACCTCTCGAAGTAAATGATTTTGATGCAAGAATTCCTTGAGCAGCAGCATTATTCAAAGTTGCCTGTGTATTGTTGTTTAACGCATTCGTTGCATTGTTAACTTCATCTGAATATCCACCAAATATAACGTCTAACCCCCTAAGAGCACCTTCTAACATCCACGCTCCAGCAGACAATATATTTTGTACAAAATTAGCTTTATTCATAGAATTAGTTGCGTCTGCATAAGCTAAATTCATTTTTGTTACGGCTGGCATTGTACCGTTTGCTATACTTGTTTTTAAATTCTCATTAGCCTCTTGTGCTTTGTCAGTCGATTGTTTATATTGTTCAATAGTTAAAACAGTGTCTTTGGTAACTATCATCCAATCTTCAACCGCGTTCATACTTTCACGGATACCCTCGGCTCCTTTTTCCATTAACTTCCCCATATCAGCACCTGAACGACCAAAAGTTTGCAATAAATATTGAGATCGAGCAACGCCAGGATTTAGAGCCAAGTATTTTTCAGATAGTTTTTGTAATCCACTTATTGATACATCAATTCCCTGTCTGGTTGCTGCCTGTAAAGCCGTATTAAGTTTTTCCTGTGAAATAAATAGATCGTCACTCGCTTGAATCAGCTTACTGGTTTCTTCTGTTGATATTCCTAAAAGACGCGCTTCATCTACAACCGTGGTAACGTATTTTTGTCTTTGATCTAACATCTCGTTTACAGCAGAAATAACAAGTCCTATGGCTTGTCCTACTTTCTGAAAAACTTCCATCCCCATATTAATTTCAGTAAATGAGGCTTTTGCACTTTTTCCTAGAGCCGTAAACTTATTTTTTGAACTAGACAATCCCTTTTCTAGATCACTTGTTTTCGCTCCGATGTTATACCACATTGAACCTATTTGACCCATGTTACCTCGCTGCTAATCTAGCTTCATCAATAACATTTAAGACTTTAAGGTCTTCAACTGATATTGATTTAGCATATTCCAAAGTCCATCCGAATCTCTCTGTAAGAGTCCAGTAAATCAATTCAAATGGCGCGGGATTTTCTTTTCCAAATTTTATATTAAGAAAAGCCCGCCCACCTAGTTTGGGTCGGACAACGGGTCTTGAATTTTCTTGACAAGTTTCTTGAATAGACGTTTATATTCACCCATTGTCATTGCCGATATTAACTCTAATTTAATCCCGCTAATCTTTGAGATTGTTATATACTCTTCTTCTTGAGCGAAAGCGGGGTTTTTCATTTCCTGCCATTCTTTTAGAGTTAGTTTATCAAGGTCAAATGTAATTTCATCCCCATTTGATAGAGTAAAATCAGCCATTAGTTAGTCCCTTCAGTACGTGTACCGTTCTGTTGCCATGAACAATTAGCGGTAGAAATACCAGCATATGGGTTAGATAAAGCAACGCCCTGAGAGATTGCCGGCATTGAATATTTTGGTTTTCCAGCCGCAGTACCTTCAGGTTGCCACTGCAAAGTTCCTGAATTACCTTCAGTCAATGTTGACCATGTTGCTGTACCGCGTAAGTTAGTTCCAGACTGGAAATAAGAATTCATCGACGCTTGGCCGTCCATAAGCATCTTTAAATATTTCTTATTGCTATCTGAGCCACTAGATTGATCTTGAAGGTCTACTGAAGGGGTGTAATCAAAAGTAGTTTGATCGCCTGAGATCAAATTGGTTCCAGACCCTTGAAACCATGTTACAACTAAAGCACTTCCTGAATATGAATTTGTACTCATGTTTTATCCTTTCGTTTAAGTACTTATATGGTATAATTTGCACATGGAAAAATTATGCGCAAGGTGTAAACAAGTTTTAGATGTATCAAATTTTTATACCTCCAAGGGAAAAGTTAATAGTTGGTGTAAAAAATGCTTTTGTGCTTATACAAGCGAGTGGACTAAAAAACATCGACCCAAAAAAGAACTTGTAAAAGCCTCTAATAAAAGATTTTATGAAAAACATAAAGAAAAATGTTATGCCTATAGTAAAAAATGGAGGGAGGAAAATAAAGAGGCATACCAAGAACTTAATAGGATTTATTATCAAAAAAATAAAGACATAATTAAAGCAAGAGCAAAAAAGTTTTATGAAGACAATAAAGAAAGAATTCTTGAAGACGCTAAGGTTTATAGAAAAAATAATCTTGACCATATCAAAAAAGTAAAAAAGGAATATAACAAAGAACACGTTAGAGAAAAAAGAATTAGAGAAAATTATCGTAGAGCAAAGAAGAAAAATAATGGCGGTATGTATACTGCAAAAGAGTGGAATGATTTGTGTGAGAAATATAATAATAAATGCCTCGGATGCAATAAAGATAATGTTAAACTTACTGCGGATCACGTTATACCAATTAGTCAGGGAGGAAGTAATAATATTGATAATATACAACCACTTTGTGCAAGTTGTAATTCTATCAAAAGTATCAAAACTATCGACTACAGATATTAACACCGTATCCTCCAAAGAGCCCCGGCCATATAGACAGGTTCGCCATTACTCAAATATTCTGTATTCTCAAATTCACCCTCCCTGGCAGTCCAAAAGTTAGTTCTGCCACTAATACTTAATGTTTTTCCATGAAGTAGATTATCTATTTGGGTATCAATATTCCCGGCTGC
>JBBACM010000123.1:0-3596 GCA_041657045.1 Minisyncoccota bacterium | reverse complement strand
ATAGTCAAATCGTTCGTGTCAATCGTCTTAATTTTAACCTTCTTTCAACATATGGCGGCTTCGGTACCTCTAACACCAAATACAATGAGCCCCGCGGTATGGCTATCGCTAATTCGTACTCAATCGCCCCTTGATGATCCGTAAGCCCATTCAGTATCGATCATATCATCATTTACATTCGATCCTTCGTCGTAAATTGTGTAAAATCGCTTTTGATTCTCACTACATTTGCGAGACATGCGGCTCTCATACCGATCTTGAAATCCACATCCCGGACATGTCACGCCTCAATCAGGACAATAAAGGATCTTGGATTATTCTCTGTAAATCTTGTCATAGAGCATTGCGCAGAGTTCGCAAATAATCATTTTCGTTTTACGTTTTCTGTGGGCCCACAAATCCGATATCAACTCTTCTTTTTGTTTTACAGTTTTGTTTTACTCTTTTTTTTTGCTTGTTTACATAATATTTATTATGTTGCTAATATAAAATTATACTTTTCCTTTTTTTTGTTTTACAGATAATACACGCTTTCCTATCTTTTGTCATACATTTTTATTGACATCTTACCACTCTTTCGCTACTTTATACCGTTGTTTGAAAGTTCATCTTAACCCTTACCAGGAGCCTTATCATGCCAGTTCAAAACAGAAAATCAGTCAGTTTAGCCGTCCGGATTACCGAGAACGACGCTTTATGCCTCGCCCAAATCGCCGAAATACTCAAATGTGATGTCTCGGAAGTAGTCCGGATCGCTCTCCAGGATTGCATTGCCACTTACACACTTTGGATCAATCGTTTGCCAGTGCCTCTGTTACCTAGTTCTAAAATAGGCTAAAAACAACGCCAAATGGTCGTAGAGCGATTATTTTACCCTACCCGCCGTAGTTATAGCGGCCTTAACTCACTATTTCTGTTTTCTCCGTCATAGATTACGTCAAACCCTCTGTTTTACATAATCGCTTAAATTCAATCTCTTGTTTGTCCCGGACTTTGTCAATAGTTTGTTTTGCCACTGCATAAAATGCAGTAGACCACTGCAAATAATGCAGTGGTTACCCTCTTTTCGTACTTTAACCACTGCATAAAATGCAGTACCCTACGACGAGAGTCTCTTTTTTTAGGTACTGCATAAAATGCAGTGTATGTATATATACCATATCCTATGGCTTATTTTTTAAAGTCTTTCCGCTTTTCCGGGAACTCTGCAAACCTACCTATGAAGTGGTAAGCATTCATCGAACCATTCCCTCTTCCTCTCTCTGTTAGTTCAATGAATTGCTTTTCTTGTAATTCCCTCAGTGCTTTTGCTACTGTATGCGGTGAATTAAGTCCTTTGATCCTCTGTATCGTCGTATAAGGAAGGTAAACCTGTATCTTTCCATTTGCGAGATTGAAACATTCTTCTTTTCTTGGATTAAACGCAGCTCTCATGTAAATCCATAATCGAAACGCATTCGCCGACAATTTCAAGATTTCGGGATCTCTTAACGTCGATATCTCAATCAAAACAAACGGATTCTTTCGGCTTCGATTACTTTTTATACTCATATTTCACCTCGTGCACAAAAAAAAGCCGGAAGTGTTGTTATCGGGAGTATGTCCCCGCCGACGCCTTACGCACGTCCGGACACTTCCGGCAAATTCTGACATTGGATTGATATTTTTCAGCCTACATACTTTCATAACATGCCGAATTTATTATCTCTTTTTCATTTTCCAAGAAGTTTTTTTTCCATGAATCATTATCCATTACATGGAAAAGGAGTAATGTTTTTTTGTTTTGTAAAAATTTTTTAAAAATAAAGTTAAAATCCAATTTTTTTTAAGGTTTTTAGGGCCAAAATTTTTAAACGATTGACGGAGCATTCTCTCGATATTTTCGAAGGTTTTGGCGGCTCAGTTCCTTCGTCTTGCCTTCGCTTCGCTCGCCGTTCGTTTCGCTTCGCTTCACTCACTTCCTCGCTTCTTCTCTCGGCATCGCCTCTGTCACTCAGCCTTTTTTCGCCTCCGACAGGCTTCCTTCTTTCGATCCTTACGGCAGAGACGTTCCGCCACTCAGTTTCTCTTCGCTCCGCTCCGTTTCCTTCGTTCTGTCTCGTCACAGCCTCTTTCGCATTCCGGCGTTTGGCACGGCACACAGCTCCGCTTGCGCCTCGCTCAAACGCCTCTTGTTTGTTTTTTTCCCTATCGATCTTTTCTCTTTTCTCTTCACTCTCCAGTTTCGCCCGCATTTGTTCCTATACACGTTATCCGGCATTGGTCGCACAGCCTCTTCGCCCCCTCTCCGTTCGCGCATAGCGGACTTTTGTCTTTTATACCTCAGAACCCTCTCTTCCGTCAGCAGGCAGATGGCTCGCAAGCTCGCCCTGCTTCCGTTTTTTCGGTGTGGCCGCTTCGCGGGTGTTTAGAGATGCGCTCCGGAGTTCAGGGGGCTTTGTGTCTGCCGGCCCCCCGGGCTCGAAACTCGCCACGTCCCGGCATCCACCCGGCTTTTGCTTCTGTCTTTCCCCTTTTCTCTCTCGTCCGGTGCGGGTACCCCCTTTCGCACCGTGCGGGCTTTCGTCTGCGTTACGGTTATCCCTCGTTTGTAAGTCCCTCGGCCGTTCGCTCCGCTCCGGCCTGTTTTTCGGGCGTCGCGGCGTGCTCGGCTTCGCCTACTGCACCGCTCCGCCCTCTTTTCCCGTCTGTTAAATTATTTTCTTGACATTTATTTTATTCCTTTTTAATATTGCTATGGTAGAATTTCGTTGAAAACTTAATTTTTTAGAACTCAATGCGAAATCAGGTAAAACGGTTTAAGAAATGTGCATAAAAGCAGACTATTGTTTAAGTTTTTGTTGTAAAATTTTATCATATTATTTCAAATGTATATACAATGTTTCTACAGTGTTTCGGCGTACACCACTCAACTCGTTAACCCAAGAGGTGAAATCATGAGAATTTTCTCAACTCTTTCCCCGCAATTTCTCTTTTTTTCGTTAATGTCTCTGGGGATCATCTTTGGCGCTATTGTCCAGTATTCCGGCCTCGTCAACCGGATCAAGGGCAAAATCTCTTTTTCAGTCATGTCGAACTGGAAAGGGTTAGGAATCATCAAGCGTCATAATGGATCCCCAACTCAGGCGCGATCTCAGAAGCAACAGGAAGTCCGCGGTAACTTTTCTGACCTTGCCGGTGAATATTATTCACTGACTGACGGCCAGAAGGAGTTATGGAAATCCTATGCATCGCTTTTGAAGGATCCTCAAACAGCGTTAAACGTATATGTCGGAGCAAATGCCCGTCTGCAGAAGTATTTCCCCGACATTGCGCGTCTCGTTGGCCCGCCTTCTACACCGGCTACGCCGGCTTTCTTCAAGAAATTGTCCATCACTGCCTTAACAAATGGCGATTTCTGCGTTCATTTTACCAAACCTACCAACTCGACACTTTATGCTATCGTCGATTACTGGGCTATGCCTGGTCTCGATTCCGTTGCCAATCCGAAATGGACTTTCGGTGCTACAGCCGGATGCGACGATCAAAAAGTCGATGTCCCGTTGGCTTTCCCAACTGGTACGATTGTCAAATTCCGCGCCCGGACTATGGACCTT
>JBBACM010000122.1:0-3616 GCA_041657045.1 Minisyncoccota bacterium | reverse complement strand
GCTGTATTCTCTTGACAGTGGTATACTATGAACCAAAGAAAAGAAGAATTAAAAAAAACCGCTTCTGATGAACCACAAAAAGCGGGAATACACCTCGAAAAAGATCTTGATACCATGACAACTGAAGAGCTTAAACAGATTTGCTTGTTTTGATTGACAAGTTAAACGAGACTGTACAGATAAGGGCATGTGAAAAGGTTTGTAATACCGGATTAACAACAACAGGATATTTGAGGTAAAAAAATGGCTGAAATGATTGAAATAAAAGAGATGAAAAAATGAGAAAAGATTTATTAGCAGCACGGCACTTAATAAAAGTAGAACAAATTAAGTCTGAGATGCAAAAATATTCTTCATTGACAGAATGGGCAAAAGATGTCGGGAAAACCAAACAATGTATTTTTATTTTGTTAGAAAAATATGCTCTCCTGGATTATTGGAGAGAAAACCATTCAAAACAATATCATGGAATTTATGATCACCTTTGCACCTACAAAGGCAAGTCAATAACTAAATTGTATTTTGTAAACAACACCAAAAAAGCCTTTTATTATTTATCTAAGAACACAAAGGGCAACATACATAGTATGATGTCCGACCTTAAAAGAAATGCTTTCAACAGTAAAAACTTTCAGGCTGCATTTAATATGCACGGGTACGATGCGTTAAGATGTGAAATAGTCGTTCGCGGAAAAGACGCAACAAAAGAGAAGTTAATAGATTGTATACGATCCGAGGATTGTTACAATACTAAAAAGTTTTTGTCAGATACGGAAAAGAAAGACAACTATAAAAATAACTACATTCGTGGCAACAACGACCATCGGGAAAAAACAGTGTTACTCCCCCGACCAACAATAACAACTGTCGGCGTTACGTGGAATTTTCGAGCGCAGAAATACGTTGCTCAGCCACGGGTAAACGGAAAGCAAACGTATCTCGGATACTTCAAAACTGAAAAAGAAGCTGGTGACGCAATAAAGAAGGCGGTAAATAATGGCTGAAGCGATAGTATTAATTGTCTCAGTGTGTGCCGGAAGCATTCTTGTTTTGGCAATGGCAATTTACGGATTCTTTTTCTTCAAAATCGATGATAGGAAATGTCCTATTTGCGGAAAGATATTTGATGAAAAAGAACAACTCGTTCATCATCTCCGATGGTCAAAAACCTGCGGGGGAAACGGGAGGTTGGAGGAAAAAATATGAATGCGTGTAAATGTTGCAAATTATTTGATGTATGTGCGAAAGAATACGGGGAAACAATCGGTGGAGATTATAATATGCCGCCGTGCGCATCAAACGCACAAAAGATGAAAGAATGCCTTGCTGAGTATGTAGCGGAACTTCTCGAAGAAATCAGAAACCTTTATACCGGAGAAAAGAAATGAATGGAAATACAGGTAGGGTAATGGAATTCAAATCTTTTGAGCCAACGGAAACAGTTGAGCAGAGTAACGCGCTGAAAAAAGTTTACAAAATAAATTATTTTGCCGGAAACGTAATGAAAGGGTTTATTGGTTCAGGAGACTACGAAGAATTTGAGCTTCGGGGAGAACCGGCTCTTGAGGTACGATTTGGAGGAAATATTCCAGAAAAAATTAAAAAGCTGATACCTGTTATCATCGGGAAGCAGAGGGTTTTTCCTTTGCGCATTTACGGCTCAGGAAATAAAAGAAGAACTGGAACAAGAAAAGGGTATTTCATGCTCACCGAGAGTCAAGTCACTGATCTTAAGTCTCGCGGTACGAGCAAAGAAATTTCAGGTATCCTTCACGTTGCACACCAGAAAATAATAGATCTTTTCGGCGGGAAACAGAAGACGGTTCCAGGACAGACATACACAAAAATAACAGAATTTTTGGTAGGTAATAATGTCGAAAATCAAAAACAAATTTCATAAATTTCGCTTGGAGCTGAAAATCTTATTGTGGAATATACTAGACTACTTAAACGGGAGGTAAAAATGGTTTGTAATGATACGAGATGTAAAGACATTGAAATGGTTAATGGGGTTTGTATGAATCGGGGATGCTCTCACTCCGGCTACAAAAATAGATATCCTTTTCATGAGCTTATAAGCAAAGTTATTGTAACCCCCGACTGCTCGTCGGGAATGTTGAAGCAAATAAATTCGTGGTCGTTAAAGCCGTCAACGTTCAAAATAACTGAATGGGAAACCGTAACCGCATAATATTGGAGGTAAATCATGATAGCAGCAGGAACCAAAACACAGGCGAAAACGGTGTTGATAAAAGTCTTTTTTGCAAACCAGTCGGCAGATGAAATAGCGGAACTCGTGTATGCTAACTGCCGTGAGTTTTACGCTATGTCCGGCTACAATCCGAGGCCGTCAAATAAAGCGTTCCGCGAAGGGCTTGTCAATGCAATATTATCATCGACAGAGCTTCTCCGGATTAAAACAGCGTTGCAATCAACGCTGGTGTCCGGGTCTGACCATATCGTTCATGAGGTTGTTCCATTGATTAATCCTCCCGATGAAAAAAGTCCGGTTGCCGTCCGGCTCGAAGAGGACATCTCAAGGCCGCTTGATTTTTCTGAAAAAGCAATGTATCGAATGCTCGAAAATTGCTGCGGGAGGGGATGATGAATTACAAGGGATTTGGCAAAGAATTAAAATGTCGTGGTTTTCAGTACGAAATCGGGAAAAAATATATCCACGATGGTAAAATCTCTATCTGCAATAGCGGGTTTCATTCGTGTGAAAATCCGATAGATGTCCTGTGTTATTACCCACCATTGTCACGGTTTGCCACTGTCAATATTTCCGGGATAACGCAAAAAGAACAAAACAAAACGGTTTCGGCGGAAATAGAAATAGTATCAGAAATGTCATTGGCGGAACTAATTAAAAAAGGGGTAGAAGAAACAATTAATTTCAGCCATGCTGCAACGTCGGGGAATTTCAGCCATGCTGCAACGTCGGGGTATTCCAGCCCTGCTGCAACGTCGGGGAATTCCAGCCATGCTGCAACGTCGGGGAATTCCAGCCCTGCTGCAACGTCGGGGGATTCCAGCCATGCTGCAACGTCGGGGTATTCCAGCCATGCTGCAACGTCGGGGAATTCCAGCCATGCTGCAACGTCGGGGTATTCCAGCCATGCTGCAACGTCGGGGAATTTCAGCCATGCTGCAACGTCGGGGGATTCCAGCCATGCTGCAACGTCGGGGTATTCCAGCCATGCTTCCACATCGGGAAAAAATTCTATCGCCTGTTCAATAGGTAAAAATGCTTCGGCGAAATCATCGGTTGGCAACTGGCTGGTATTGTCAGAGTATGATGAGAACGGAAACGTCGTTGTCGTCAAGACTAAAAAAGTGGACGGTAAAAGATTAAAAGATGATACTTTTTACAAACTCGTTGGAGGAAAATTCGTTGAGGCAGAAAATGATTGAAACAATATTGTCCGGCTGGCACTACGCCGGTTCCGGATACCGGATAGTTGTCTACGCGGTATTACTGTCGTTTGCGTTTTATTTTATAATTGCGCTCTCCGGAGTGCTTAACAGGAAGGGGAAAAAATGAATAAACCGATCAAGAAGAAAAAACCTGATCGTTCCAGAACCGCCGCACCGTGCAGCCGGTCGATGTACGAGC
>JBBACM010000121.1:0-3637 GCA_041657045.1 Minisyncoccota bacterium | reverse complement strand
ATTTCCGTCGATGACCTCTTTCACTTTTTACATCCCCCCCCTATCCCATTGATATTCATAGCTTTACAGAGTAACACATATTCATAAATCGTAACACTATATTACTTATTCTTTTCATCTACAACTCTGCATCTATTATATCCATACTGAGCCATACATCCAGTGTATACTCTTCTAGGAGTATGCATTATTATATCAATAGCATTATCAGTAAATGCATAGGATTGTGCTTTACATCTAGCATCTGCTTCTGTCTGTCCATTGATTGGATTCCATTCAGGATGGACGTTGCACCATTGAGTAGCGCATCCATTCAAACATAACATCATAACCATAATCCCTAACACAATACTAATGCGCTTCATCTCTACTCTCCTTTGTTAGCCTACTCTTTATCTCTTCGTATGATGTAGTGTGTGTAACCTTCTTCTGTCTATCCTTATCTCTTGTGCCTATTCCCTTTGCTTGGCATTCATTACATGGCTTATCATTGTGCATCTGTTCAGAGTTCAATAGGTTCTTGTGGCAAGACCAGCACTTACGTATTATGATTCCTTGATACATTCGTTCTCCTTTGGTATTGGATAACCATCTAATCCTATCTTGTTTGGTGGTGGCTTGATGCCTAAGTCCTTTGCCGTCTTCTCTTTATGGCACTCATCGCATAGTCCTTGCAGGTTATCTCTATCATCTGTGCCGCCCTTAGTTACTGGGTGCTTATGATCTACCTCTACTGCTGCCTTGCGTCCGCATATCTTACAGACCGGCTCTTCTACTAAGACAACGTGCCGCATACTCATCCACCTGCGCCCGGTTGTTCTGTGGTTCTTATGCTTATCGTGCTGCTTCCTTTGCCAAGACATACTCTCTTGCTCCTTGATTCAAGCCATTGATCAGCCTATCAGCTAACATTGGATCTGACATAGGCATAGCATATATGTTTGTTAAGTATGAAGCGTTCTTCTTTACCAATTCCATATCTAACTTATAAGCTATTATCTTATTGTATATATCCTCGAAGCCATCTCTCTTAATCTTGTATGTATGATCTTGCAGTAAGTGATAGCCGGCAGAAGCAAACCTTAATCCTTTTGTTACGCCCTCAAAGATAACTGTTGATGAGTAGGCTGTATGCGCTGGGAATTGAAACAAAGTATTTAATGATTCCTTAACTCTTATCATATTGGGATATTTATATTTTCTTGAGTTATTCTTACCAAATGTGTCTTTAGGATGAGGTTTAAATAGAAATGTAGTATCAGGATTATTGAAGCATAATCCATCCATATATTCATCATAAGTTATTCCTTCCGGGGATTCTACTAAGGACATATCCCAAAGGACTTGACCATAAATAACAACTATCTTTTTATCAGATAAATTATGGCGTGTTATTATATCTGCTGCCGACTTATCTGCCGGTTGTGGCTCCCTGTCCTTCTTGGGCCAGTCTATGGGTAATTCACATACTCCTATTGATTGATTGTCTTTCGTATATTGAAGCCCTATATCATCAAAGATTAACTTATCATCAAAGAAATACTCTGTAAAGACTACCCTTATCCCTAACTCTTTGCATATCTTCTCTGCGACGTTTGACCAAAGGAAGAGCTTTTGGGTAATAATAACTAGCTCTATCTTATGTTTTAAGACTATATCTCTGAATTGATTTTCAAGCTCTATCTGTGGAGCATCTAGCCATTTCCATAAATGACAAGACTTAAAAACTCCGCTACCTCTGTATTCATCTAAATGCCCTGAATCTATTGAATGGACGTTATGCCCTTGGGCGGTTAGATTTATTGCCACATCTCTTGCCAGCCAAGGCATTGAGTTATTCCGTAATCTGCAAATAAGTATTTCCATAGTTAGATTCTCTTGATGAATAAACAGGTATTTTTATTAAATATAGCTACATACTTATTATAATTGACTTCTTTATCTACAACAATATCTATCCCAGGGCAACGAGAAAACTTATAATCGTGGAAGCCGATCACCCCGCCTTTGACCATCCTATCCTCAAAGAATTTATAAGCGTAAGATGTTGGCTGGTATAAATCCAAATCTAGCCATACAAAACAAAACTTTCTATTTGAATATTCTTTAAGCGTATCCTCAACTAATCCTTTGACTGGAATAATTGACGTATCTTTTAATAAATTAAACTTAGCATAAAATTGTATTCCGAAGTTTAATTGCCCGCGCTTACATTGCAACTTTGATACGATTGAATCATCGTAAGGAAAACCGGAATAGGTATCAAAGGCAAGCAATAACTTATTAGCTTTCTTTACTGTGCTATCAAGAAAGAATGTAGTCTGTCCGAACGCAACTCCGCACTCCGCAACATCTCCTTCAAGATGTATACAGGATTTCAACATTTCTAAACAATGGTTGCTTCTGATTAAGTCATTCATAATCACCTCTTTTCAAATACAAATGATAAAATATCTTCCCTGCCTAGTCTTATCTCAAAGTTGTCAACATCAAGGCAAGCAAAGCCATAATCTGCCATATACCGGATTAATCCTTGCGTTGTAAAATACCAGAAATGCTCATCTGGTCTAAAATGCTTTGATCGTAATACGTGGTTAACATCTCTAAATATTGGGATTGACATAAATATCTTTGTCTTAGGATTCATAAATCTAAGCATATCGAAAGGGTCGCGGATATGTTCAAAGCTATCCCAGAATGAATAAGCCGGGAATACGTTGTCTTTAATATCTGAATAACATTCAATACTCTTTAATAACTTAACTCCTATCGGGTTAATATCATAGCCAAACGTGTCTTTTCTAGTCATCACAAATTGACCGCTTCCCACTCCGACATCTAATAGCTTACCATTATGCCATTTATCGACAAACTCAATCCTTGCTTGAGTAAGGTCTTTACCTCTTGGAGTTGTAGCGTACTCAACATATTTCTTAAAATATTCTAAGCCATACTCACGTGGAGTAATTTCAAGAAAGCCAAACTCTTTATCTACGTCCCAAGCTAATTTCATCACTCCCCCCTTAGTGTTTTTCTTAACGCTTTTAATAATCTATCCTGCGGTATTTCTTTATAACATTTATGCCCGTCTTTACCATTCTTAATACAAAAACAAAACGGGTCCGGCTCTATGTATCCTACTTGATAAAATCTCTCATCATTGCACATAGCGTGAGGCACATAACCGCCATAAATAAATAATGATTTCTTTCTTAGTATCTGGCAAATTGGTAAGATGTTGCAAGGCATTGAAATAGTTAAATCAGATTTAGAGATTAAATCATACGTATCCCACATACCTAAATGATTTATATTGTGCCTATCTCTTTTCTCATCTATCTGGGTTGGTTCTTTCCCAATATATTCTTCTCGGTTTCCAATATCTCCAACGGTAACTATGTAATAATCCTGACGAAGATAATCAATGCAAATCTGAAAGTATTCCATTAGCGGCGCACGGGTATAACAAGCCCATTCCTTACGAACAGAAGGCAATCTCATAACACATAGTTTTTTATGTTTATCTCTTGCCCTATTGACAATATCATCTGCCCTGCTTGAGCTTTCGTGTTCAAACTTAAAATAAAAATCTCCATTTAGCGGTACGGATTTTTCAACACCTGCATAATCGTTAATG
>JBBACM010000120.1:0-3664 GCA_041657045.1 Minisyncoccota bacterium | reverse complement strand
GGACAAGCTCCAGCGGATCAGCGGTTGCGGTTGCCACCGGGATGGTCCCTGCCGCAATAGGAACACAGACGGCAGGTTCAATAGTTCGTCCTGCATCTTATTGCGGGGTGTACGGCTGCAAGCCATCATTTGGGTTGATACCGCGCACCGGGGTACTAAAGACATGCGACACACTCGATACCATCGGATTTTTCGTCAGTCACGCTTGCGATTTGCAATTAATGTTTCATTTCCTTCGAGTACATGGTAAAAATTATCCGATTTATAATAATGTTTTAAAAAATGAGGTAAGAAACATAAATAAACGCGGTAAAAAATGGCGGGTTGCCGTTACATATACGAACACCTTTGATTGCGCCGATTTATACGCAAAAGAAAAATTTATAAAATGGACTGAAAATTTAAGTGAATCAAACAACATTGATTTAATGTACATGTATATGCCAAAAAAGGCAGGGGATGCTCATAAAGTACATGCCACCATCTACAATAAAAGCCTATCGCATTACTTCCGTGAAGAATACAAAAACTCGCAACTGGTTTCGCCCGTCATGAACGACATTATCGAGCAAGGTCAAAAAATCACAATCGATCAATATCTTGTAGATCTTCAAAAGCAGGTTGAAATTCAGCAGGCAATGGATGATTTTTTCAAAGATTATGACATCCTGATTTCCCTCAGCGCGGCGGGAATAGCACCATTGAGGGACGAACAGGAGAAACCGGATCCGGCATTAATTTGGACACTGGCACATCTGCCGGTTATAAGCGTCCCGGCATTTACACATAAAGGGTTGCCGTTCGGGATTCAGATTGTGGCGCGGAAATATAACGATTATCTGCTGTTTGATTTTATCGATTATCTGAGAGATATGGAACTGATACCGGAAGGGGTAAGCCCAAGGATGAAGGAGGATACCAATGTTTAGCGGATTAAAATATTGTACCCGCTGTCTGATGCCCGAGACAAGGGAAGGGATTAAATTTGACGAGATGGGACAATGCCAAGCCTGCGTTTCTTCAGAACAGAAAATTCATATCGATTGGACGGTTCGGAGAAAAGCCCTTGACGAAATAGTCCAGCAGGCCAAATCCAAAGCCGGCGACAATTACGATTGTCTGTTGCCGATCTCCGGAGGAAAGGACTCCACATGGCAAATGCATGTTATCGTCAAAGAGCTTGGAATGAAGCCGCTTTGCGTGACACATAATCATAACTGGTATTCAAAAACCGGCTGGTATAACCTGCAAAATGGCCTTGAAAGACTAAATATCGATCACGTCATGTTTACGCCTAACCGCAGCCTCGTCAATCGCTGCGCCCGTCGATCTGTGGAAACAATAGGCGATGCTTGTTGGCATTGTCACACGGGAGTATCAGCTTTTACACTCAAAATGGCGGTTGCCTATAAAATACCGCTGATCATCTGGGGGGAATCAACCGCCGAACATGGAAGAGCTACATACGACAAGCCGGACAAATTCGACCGCGATTATTTTCTTAAGGTTTCCGCAAAACTCACACCCGAGCAATTTGCCTGTGAATACATTACAGTTCGTGACCTGTTTCCATATAAGACACCAAGTTTAGAGGAATGTGAAGGGCTGCAGGGAATACATCTGGGTGATTATATCTATTGGGACGCAGAGCGCCAGACGGAATTCATCAAGCAGGAATATGGATGGAAAGGGCTTGAAATCGAGGGAGCATACAAGGATTATAAAAGCGCTGAATGCTCAATGGCCGGGATACATGATTTCCTCTGCTACCTAAAAAGGGGGTACGCAAGAAGCACGATACAAGCAAGCGATGATGTTAGGGCGGGATTAATGACGAGAGAAGAGGGCTTTGAAATTGCCGAAAAATATGAGCAAATCGAGCCTAAATCATTGGAATACTTCCTTGAGGCAACGGGGTTAAGCTACCAAGAATTGTTAGACAAGATTGCAGATTTACGACACCCAAAAGCGCAGAATCTGGCAATACCGGTTAATCCGGAATGGCGAGATATACCGGAAGCGGGGAAACCATTTGTTCAAAGATTGATAGAAGGAGGCGGTTAAAATGAAAAATCGCGATATATTAACAAAACATTTAGTGGAGAACAACGGAAATGAATATTATATCGATCTATATCTTTCAACTTGGAGTTCAACTCCAAATAACACGGTTGAAATCAACATATATAAAAAAGGGAAAGTATGTATTTTTACGAAATATAATTTAGTTGGAAGCAGATGGGTTTCTCGGTCGGATTTGAGTGAAAACGGATACGAAAAATTTATTACTGAGAGCATTAAAAGCATAGAAGAAGTAGAGAAAGATTGTTCCCATAAAGAACAAATCCTCATTGATTTTCAAAAGAAGATGGGTCAATTATTTGAAAAAGCTTCCACTGATGAAATTATTGATAAGCAATCAGATAGAGAAGAGGAAAAGCGTAAAAATCTTCTTAAAGAAGCACATAGAACCTCAACAAAGTATTTAAAAAATCTTTTAGCGACCAAGCTTACATCTGAAGCTAAATCAACCTTAAGGGCCGTTGATATAAGTTTGCAAAATATAGGCAAAATCATTGATGAGGCTCCAGAGAACAGGATTACCATTGATGTATTTACAAAGGCATACGAGGCATTAAAAGCTAATAGATCAGAAATGCAAAGGGCAGAAAAAATGGTTTCAAATGAATTGGAATATGTGCTTGAAGAAGAGATTAAATTGATGAGGGCAACAATGCCAGGACAAAAATGATATAGATATTAAGGAGGTTGAAATACAAATGAGTATTGTGGCAATTATACCTGCTCGCGGCGGAAGCCGGAGAATTCCGCACAAAAACATTATAGAGTTCTGCGGCAAACCTATGATTGTATGGACCATCCAAGCGGCCATCGACGCTAATATTTTTGACGATATTTATGTCAGCACCGACAGCCCAGAGATAGCCACATGCTCAGAAAACCAAGGTGCAAAGGTAATTATGCGGAGTTCATGTTTTGACGATCAATCGACGGTTAGCCAAGCGACAATTCAGACGTTAAAACAATTGCAGGAACAGGGGAAGGAATACGACACCGTCATTCAACTAATGGCAAATTGTCCGATTCGCGGGTATGCCGACGTAATCAATTCATTCGATAACTATAAAGAGCAAGGTAATAAGTTTCAGATATCATGTTTTACATACGGTTTTATGAATCCATGGTGGGCGGTCAGATTGGAAGAAAAATACCGTCCCGAAGCATTATTCCCTGAAGCGTTAAAATCACGCAGTCAAGACCTGCCGAAACTATTTTGCCCGACAGGCGCCATATGGATAGCCGATGTAAAATCGCTCACGAAAGCAGGGACGTTTTATGCTCCGGGATATCGCATGTGTCCTATCCCATGGGAAAGCGCCGCCGACATTGACGACTATGAAGACCTGAAGCTTGCCAAAGCAATAATGAAAATGAACGAGGTAAAGAATGAATCAAAAGAAATGCTGAAAAAGACAGCTGAGCTTCTTGAATCAATACCAATTCTCCAAATTAAGGCTAAAAACGATAAGACAGATGTGAAGGACCTTAAAAAAGAAAGGTTTACAGGAAATTCACTTCACTGTACAAGAAGACCGGAGGGACCGCAAATTGACGATGAAATAAGGCATAAACAAAAAATCAG
>JBBACM010000119.1:0-3694 GCA_041657045.1 Minisyncoccota bacterium | reverse complement strand
GCCTATTGCTTGCCGAGCAATTTCATTGATTAGATCAATTTCAATTTTACGATCATGATCTGCATTATATTGTTCGCTTACTGTCAAACTTGATACTTTAATAAAATTCTGCGTAACATCGGCAGAGAATTTTTTCAGATAATTTATTGCATCTTTATCATGTGGACAGAATGATACTCCTGTAACTTCTCCCGAACATTCTCCTTTGCAATCATCGCCACATTGCCAGGCACTACCTCCATCGAGATTGTTAAATTTTTGCATTGTCATCTCCTCGGTTTAACATTTGTATTCTTCGCTACAATCCGGATTATTTCCTTCACATTAAATTGACACGATGGAGAAATATAATTTTCCGTAGTTTCACAAAGCCATTTGTCAGCAACTTCGATAATATCCTCGTCATCGCCGATAATAAATTGTGCAGATATAATGTATTGTCTCGTTTTCAAACCACCTTTTTCAAGAATCCGTTCACTAACTTTGTCACTTCCTTTTTCATTCCCTTCGGTATCTCAAAGGTTACAAATTCTGTAGTTTGTTGTTGTTTCCATTTCTTAAATGTAGAAACAAAATCTTTAATCTCTTCTTCAACGCAATTGTCTCCTTGATAGCAAATTGCAACCGATCCACTTGGAATTACAATCTCTTGCCCTGGTTCAAACTTCCCATCGTAAAAATCATCAGTAAATACCTCTTCACCGCCTTCAATATACCAATCATCTGATAACGAATCGATAAAAGATTTCGCTTCTGCAAGCGTTATTGTAAGATCATTTTTAGTCATTTTCTTCCTCCCATTCCGATATCTTATCTCTGTCAATATCCTTACCCGACCAACTTGGTATAATGGATGACATTTTGCTATACTCTTCTGTTCCACAATTTGTACATGTTATTAAAAATATCCTCTCAATTACAATATCTCCATAATGATTACCAATGTTATTTCTAGCTACGGTGATATCAAACAATGCAGATCCACAATTCTCGCACTTAAATATAAGTGGTGCCCCATATGGCTTTCCCCATGCGATCTGGTTTGCTAATGATAGTTCACGATTCATATACTATACGTGTTCTTACAAGTATTTAAAAATAATGTTTTTTTTTTAATGGCGTTCACCAAATCTTCGTTGTACGTCATCATTTCTTATCATTTCCACAATTCTTTTGATAATCTTCTGACATGTACCAACATTCTTCTCCCATATCACAACAATATTTTTCTGCACATTCTTCCCATGTTAACTTAATACTGCGGCACCGTGGGTAGTAGGGTTTGAAATTTGGTGTTTTCATTCTTATTCCTCCACGCTTCTTTTCAAGTTACATCTCCATCAATCAAACTCTGTTGCATCGCTTCTCCCTTCTTAAACACAAATCCATCGATTCGGAAAAAACGACCTTCGGGTTTTACTCTTATCCTTTCTACTTTTCTCCAGTTGAAGTGTTCCTTGAGTGCGTCATCTACTGTAGCGGCCTTCCCACCGAATTGTTTTATAATGGCGCGAGACTTCTCCGCAGCATATGCAGATGCAGAATCTAACGAAAGCCACATGCTGAATTCTTTATCCATCTGATCAAAAAATGAAACTTTTAAGCTATCGGGCTTGCCGTGTTTTTTGTGTCGTGAAACCCAGAAATCTTTTACGTCTACAATAAATGGTTGTTGTTGTGAGGCGAGGACGGGACCGGAGTAGGCTTCGGTTCCATGTGCTGCCGCCGCTTCTGGTATCTCAAACTCGTACCCACATGACGGACACTTCATAATCCGAGCGTGGAAGATAACTTTACATTCAGGGCATTCTTTCATCGGGGGTGGGTTTGAAGCAACGTTAAATATGTTATTCTTTTTAATTGGATCAATGGCATCCAAAACCCCGTGTGTCAATACATTATTCCCAAAATCGAGTAACAGCAGATCTTGCTTTCCCGGATACGTCCTCAATCCCCGTCCCACAATCTGGACGTAACGACCTGCGCTGGTGGTACTCATTAATAAAGCCACGAGGTCGGTAATGGGGGCATTAAAACCGACGGTCAGTACACCAACGTTTGCAATGCATCTTAACTTCCCGTTCTTAAAATCATTAATAATTTTATCACGCTCTTCAAGCGGGGTGTTGCCAGTCAATACTTTACATTCCACCCCGTGCTTTCTAACTTCCGCTGCAACCAGTTCCGAATGATCTACACCGCTACAATAAATAAGCCACGCCTTTCTTTCTTTTCCATATTTTACAATCTCTCCCACGGCGAGTTCTACCAACAGCGGGTCTGAGGCTGCCACCGCGAGCTCGTTCTGGGCATATTCCCCGGCGCGGATATGAACGTTTGTCAGATCTATTTTCTTTTCTCCCGCAGTTGATATAACGGGGACAAGATATCCCTGCTCGATCAAAGTCTTAAGTTCGGTACAGTGACAAATGCCATCAAACATGGCCCCCTTTCCAGAAATAAGACTTCCACTATCCAGCCTATATGGTGTTGCGGTCAGGCAAAACATTACCATCCGTGGGTTACAGAGGTAGAGCGCCTTGAGGCATTGCCCATACCTAGTATCCGCACTACGGGGTATACAGTGTCCTTCGTCCACTATAAGTATATCTATTTTGGGGAAAGAATATATCTTATTATATACACTCTGAATTCCCGCAAATATTATTTGCGAGTTGCGATCTCTCGACTTTAAGCCTGCGCTATATATACCCGCGTCGGCTTGGGGCCAATTCTGTAAAAGTTCGTCGTAATTTTGCTTAACAATCTCCCTTGAGTGTACGATCACCATTATACGAACGTGGGGAGATTCCTTGCAAACCCTTTCACAAAACGATGCCACGACAAGAGATTTCCCCGCGCCCGTCGGCAAAACTATCACCGGCGCCTTGCCTTTTTCTTCTTGCCAGTATGAAAACAAATCTTGAATAGATTGTTCTTGGTAATCGCGGAGAATCATTTTATATCACCCGCCCCACTATTGTAGCACTTTCCACCATGCTTAATCATAATCAATTCCACGAAGAATTTTCTATATACCGTTTCTTCATAAGACAATTTCTCACTGCTCTTACTCTGCTTCCCATGACACCCCCTACAAAGTGGAACCATCATTCGAATATACATTATTTCTTCTTCAGAGAATTTGTCTTCACCAAATCTCGCAACGTTTTTCGGGAGACGACTTCTTATAATATCCATCTCTTCAATTTTTGTTTCACAACAGGCCATCTTTTCTGTGAAGACGTGATGTACAGCCAGACTTGCTTTATTTTCTTCGGATGTCTTTCCACACATTACACATTTGTCATCAAAGAAAGATCTCACATTTTCTTTCAACGCATTATTAAATTTCGGGCAATATGGAAGAAAAGATGTTCCGCCTTTCCAGCATCCGTTTTTCTCTCCGGTTATTGCTCTTCCAATTTTTGCTTTATGCTCGGGGGTTTTTATAATATTCTTTAATACTTGTATAGACGATTCTTTAAATTCGGGACGCTCCTCAAATATCCTCAACTGATTGGCCCTCTGTATTTCTCTCTGCGCTGGATCTTCAAAACGTTTTTTGTTTAAGTTGCTTGTCCGTTCGTGCTCTTTTGGATCTTCATATCTTTTTAAATTAGCAACCCGCTTTTTATTTTTCGTTTCTTCTGATTCTACGTGTCCCGTTAATAAAATTCGTTGTTGTTCTTTA
>JBBACM010000118.1:0-3711 GCA_041657045.1 Minisyncoccota bacterium | reverse complement strand
CAATATCAACGACACCGAGGGGCTACCAAGCAGGGCCTCGCCCTGGGCTCCTGTAAGCGGGGTCACCATCGACCCCGCGAACAATGACTTGTGGACCGTCGCGGCCGGGGCATCTGCTCCGGCCGTTTCGCGTTCTTGGCTGACGCGCAAGTGGCTGCGGCTGGACCGCCTGAGCGGCGGGTACACGCCGGGCCTGCAGTACCACGTGGATTGGCCCATCATGAGCAAGGCCAACCTGCCCATCGCCACGACTGGCGACGACCCTGCATGGTGGTCGGCGGCGACGGGTGGCGTGGACAGCGAGGACATCTACGACTGGTCCAACTACCGCTACATCCTCCTCGGCCTCACGGCCGCCCGCGCGGGTACGGTGCGGCTGACGGTCAGCTACTCTGTCCCGGCGCCAAGTGACCCATGCTATGTGGGCGCCTCCTGGCGCTACGAGGAGTTCTCATATACTAGCACCAGCTACACGCTCACCTATGACATTGCGGTGACGGCGGGCGCAGGCACCTACCTCGTGGACCTCACACTCAACCGCGAGGGCCAGAGCATCGACAAGGAGTACAGCCTCAAGGTCGTGGACAGCGTCGCCCTCTCGCTGCCCGCCAACCCGAGTGGCAGCGACGAGCAGTACGAGCTCACCGGCCTGTCCATTGTGCTCGACCCGGGCGAGACGGGCCGCGCGGAGCCCAGCAGTCACATACTCATGCGCTACAAGCCAGCCTGGGACTGGTCCAGCAATTGGTTCGGTTTCGGTGCCGTCATCGACGGCAAGCCCGCCCTCCAGTATGACTATGGCTACGACAGCCCCTGGGGCTACACGCGCAAGGAGGTTGGCCCGCTCTACATTCGGCGCAGCGAGCACAACCCAGATTACGAGGGTGAGGCCTCGCGACTCGACGCGGCCAAGGCCCTGAACGACCTGCGCACGGAGCTCGCTGTGCAAGAGGGCATCACTGCCACCTGGCCCACGCCCACTCCCGAGAACTCCGCCAACAACAAGGACGCCGACGACGCACAGGTAGACAGCGCGCTCTACTGGTGGGACCTCCTCCAGAGTAGCGAAGGCCTCAACACCGCGAACTGCGAGGTCGCCCTCTGCGCAGGCACCTACAATAACGTCGCCGGGTGCGCCTACAATATCCGGTTCTACAAGTACCCGCGGGGCGCGCTGCACGGCCTCGCGCTCAATGGCGCGGGCACGGCCGTCAAGCGCAGCGAGACGGACCTCATCGACGTGTATGAAGCCCTAGATGGTGGCGCCTACGCCAAGGTCGATACCATCGACACCGACGAGCACGGTCGCTATCGCTACGATGCCGCCCGCGAGCACGACGCACTCTACATGCTGGACGGGGGCGGCGCGCTCCTGACGGCCCTGAGCGTTGCCCACCGAGAGTACACCAGCAACCCGCTGCCCTGCGAGCAGTACACTCCTGTTCACCCGTGCATTGCCGAGGGCTACATCAACGACCTACACCTGGCATTCGTCAGCACGAGCACCATCCACTATCGCCGCAAGCCCACCGTCAAGATGCCCTGGGAGGTCGCTACATCGGTGGTCAACGGGGACTATCCCTGCCTGAGCGTCTTACCAACCGGCGAACTCATCATGGCCTACCAGACCAGCGGCACAGCCGCCTGGAGGCGCAGCCAAGACCACGGCAAGACCTGGGAGGCTATCGGCGTGGCAACAAGCGGCTTGTACCCGATGGCCTGTGAGTACAATGGCATCCAGTACCTCGTCACCTACACCAGCACCGTCGGGCAGGTCCTCCGCCGCAGCCAAGACTACTTCTCGACACTCCTGACCTATGGCGCGGCGACCTCGGCACTCATCGTGCCAGCGACATCTTGCAATGCCGAGCGCGTCAGCTTCCTAAAGATGGACAGCGGGGGCCGCATCCTCTGGACGGCGATACCGAACGGCAACCGTGTTGTCCACAAGGGTAGCTATAACGACGGCGAAACCTGGGTGGCTCTCTAATGGCGAACGGAGAACGCGTCGCGGGCACGCATCGCGTGCTCCTGTATGACAAGGGCTGCAAGCACGCGATGGTATACCAGGGTCACGCGCGCAAGTTCACCGCCTCAGCAACGAACAAGGCCGGTCGGTGGCGGTGCAATCGCGTCTCGGTATCCGCCGAGAGCATCATCACCTCCGAGCCCGGTCAGACCACCGTGCCTACCATTGAGTATCGCGAACTGCCTAGCGGCGGCTATTGGTCGGTGGCCACGTACCTCGACGCCAGCCAAGACATCGACATCGACGACTACACCAGCTTCGTTGGCGACTGGGACGACATCGACGACCCGGACTATCCCGGCAAGATCATCTTTCAGCGCGACGCCACAGTCACCGGTACCACCTTGCCCACGAACATGATCGTGAGCGACTTCGTCTTGCCCAGCAACCCGTGGATTGAGCTCTGCCTGTGGCGCGGCGAGCCACCGAAGGACGTAGTACGCACCAGCAACCCACCTTTCACACGCATCGGCTTCGGCGACAATGGCGATGAGTTCGCCCTCGTCATCCCGTATGGTGGCGAAGCGCCCTACCTGCAATGCTGGGACGCCTACGCAGCCACGTGGCGCACCATGCAAGCCGAGGACAAGGGCAAGCTGCCTGCCGTCGATGGCATCACCAAGGGCCAGCGATTGTGGATTAGCATTCGCGTGGTCCTCGGCAAGTTGCTCGTCGCATTCGGCCGCGACCGCACTGCGGAGAATGCCGTCACGTACAAGCTGCCCACGCGCGAGTATCGGTTTGTGGGCACCTCTGCATACTACCCGGATGGCTGGACCTGGGTGGACAAGCAGCCGGGCATACGTTGTGGGCCCTTGTGCATTGAGCATAGGGGTGGTCAAGTGGCATTTCGCTGGTGGCCGCTCTGGTGCCCGGGCGGTGCGCAATACCTGCAGTACCTCGGCGAGGTCGAGACCACATACACGATATGGGACCCGGACGCGCCAGGGTTGGCAGGAGGGGCGTTGCCCAGTGAGTGCCGCTTGGCGGCTGCGAACTGCGACATCTACCACTACCCTGTATGGGGCTATGACACGCGCAGTGCCACATCTGGGTGGGTACCTGGCTGGAGCACGTTCAGTACCACTCCGGCGGTTACACCCATCAACCCGAAGGCCAGCGAAGCCAACGCCGAAGCGAACACGACATACACGTGGTATGCCACCATGACGCCCGTGCAGTTTGCCCTTGGCGACCGCACGGCCGGCATTCAGTCAAGCAGCTACTACCCACTCGCCAATTGCGGCGGCGTCGGTACCATCCTGCATTGCCAAAGCCCGATCCTACGCGGCCTGCAGATACGCGCCGAACCCTATGTGGCCCAATTGGCCTCCGCTTGGCCAGACGCGACGGACATCAGCGGCTACGTGCAGTCCATCAGCGTCGAGTACGGTGAGGGCGATGACGTAGGCCTTGCCACCCTCCAATTGCAGGAGAACACAGCCGACCTGAACATCTACCCAAACCAGATGATCGAGATTGAACTCGGCTACCTGTGGTCGGATGCCAGCGATACGAAGGCCACCGTGTTCGTGGGCTATGTAGCAACGCCGGGCGGCACGGGCAATGTCGGCCCTGACGTGCGCAATCAACTCGTGGCCTATGGGCCTGCAATCCGCCTGCGTGGAGAGAAGGCGGAAGGGCATGAGCCCGACTTTCAGACCTTCTCGCCCAAGGATGGC
>JBBACM010000117.1:0-3723 GCA_041657045.1 Minisyncoccota bacterium | reverse complement strand
AAAGTTATTCCATAAGGTAGCATATTCAGTGTTGTAGCGGTTTTGTTCAGCAGCAAACTTAGACTGAGACTGTTGCACACCCGCCTGATATTGTGCCTGTGATGCCTGTGCAGCGGTATTATAATTGATCTTTTTTTCTTCTGCTTTTGTTTCGTATTCAGTGTTATAAAGTTTCCTTGCCGTTTCTGAGGCCGCGGAAACAGCCGATTGTATTCCCTGCCCATATCCGGCCAGTGCTTCTCTTAATGTCATTCGTCTGACATTGGGATTGGCATAACTACCACCGGCAACCCGTTGCATTGCCGATCTTAATCCCCTGATAGCACCCGCTGAACTTGTCTGCGTTAAATCTGTGATTCTGCTTTCATCGTAATCAGGTGCAACATACTGCTCTGGTGCTGTATATGTTGGGGCTTCATAAGTTGCTGGTTTAATACTATTCGATAAATTAGTCATGGGGTTATTGTAACCATCGCCTAAATAAAAACTTGCCATAATACCCTCCTATCCTGTAACATTTTCTACTTTTATAGAGTCAAAATATGCGTTAACGCTGCTCCTGGTGTGGGCTTGAATAAGTATCCCTATTGTGGTTATATTACCAACGAATGATATATCTAATGCCTGTGTTAATATTACATTGTTATTAAGTTTAACCGTAAGCATTCCATTGCTCAAAGTTACGTTAAAACTGTGCCATACATTATCTGTAAAATATGACGTAGGAGTTGTATAATTTATTAATTCAATCCCATTCTTATCTACACAGAGAACATAGACACTTCCCGTAAGATTAAACCCGACAATAATAGAACCGGGATTATCAACACCACCAAACGTGTCTCCAGCAATCCCAACAGCAACATCGCAACCTGCACCACCTAAACTATTCCATGATAGACTGAATGAATTTTTATTAATGGTAGCTATTGGATACCAGTAAATCACAGCTCCACCAATTTCACCATCTTCCGGTACATTTAAAAGAACACACGATTGACCTCCATATGTAATTAGCGAATTATTCCCAATAGTTCCTATTGGTAAAAGACCACTTACTGAATCAGCATATGTTCCATCAAAATTAACTAAGAATAAAGTATTTAAGTTTGATACCTCTGGAACAATAGCCGAAGTTACTCCCAAATCTTCTAGTTTGGCAGCGGGAGTCCCACCTAAATATTTCTTCTTTAAATTATAAATATACTGCATGGAAAAGTAATCATCATATAAATACGGTTGCTTGGTTCCAGCGGTGAACTGACCGCCAATGCTCTGCACATATTTGTCGGTTATCTCCGACATGAAGGTTATATAATTCTCAGATTTTGTTCCGTACACTCTGCGTCCGTAGTCCATTATTGCCCCGTGTAATCTATTAAATCTAAAGCATAATCCAATAAATAAAATGACTCGCTTGCTGTATTGTGCTGTATCTTCACCGAAACATTCTGATTTTTAAAATTAACCGGAAACTTATGCCGCCTAATTAACTCGCTTGTTATATCTGGTGTCAATGATAAAGTCTTGGCTAAACTGCTTTGCACGTTGCCATTGTAATAAGGTGTTATCGTCATGTTCCCGGCTGACTGTGTTTTTGCCCTGACAATCATTTCAGCGTCACGAACTACCGAACCAGCCTCGTTTATCTGAATAGTCACATAAGCGTCAATAGCTGTTGAAATATCATTCAGCCCTGAGTTAAGGATGTAAACCTTCCCGTCTGCCTGCCCACCGCCTAGCTGAATCATTGGCACGTTCCCACTTGCAGCTTCACATTCACATTCACAGGAAAGTGGGTATTGATAAGAATCAGTCGTAAACTCTTTTGTCATGATGTCATAAACAAGGAATACGTTATTGTTCGTTGCTGACGAGCCTGTGGTTAAACCGATCTTAATAACATGATACGATGAATCATATTTAAGATACATTCTTGATTCATATCCTGTTCTGATGCAAGTTGAAGATGATGGGTCAAAATAATTCATCACCTTTTCAAAATTAGGAACATAATTAACCGTCTTGCCGTTTGTTACTAAGATGCCTTTTCTCGATAAAATAAAAGCATTATGCCCCCCTTCTATTGTTTCTATTACTTCAACGGATTGGGAGTTCATTGCGCCATATGTATTTGATAAATTGATAGTGCCTAAATCTTCCGGTTTTGTTCCTTGCAACAAAGTTATGCAACCACCTAATGCCCCTTTTTCTTCTTGAAAAATTAAAAGTTCATTATAAAAAGATTTCATGCAAACAATCTTGTTAGACCTTCCATCACCAGCCTCAAAAATAGAACTGTTTATTCCAGAAAGAACCTGAGGGGCATCAGGGGCAGAAATATACATCCATGATGGGTCTTGATCGAATACATAAACCATCTTGTTTTTCCAAACAGCACTCAATAATCCAATACCGAAAAGACTTATATCAAAGTATGGGATAGTCATAATTCCAATATTTGTGCTATCACTGAGTGTCTTATCAACCGTGAACCTGTACCAATATGATGTGTAAGACGACCCATTGAATTGCATCGGGCATATATCAGTCTGTCTTGGAAATGTTATATAACCATTCTTGCTTAATCCAGATGTTGTGTCTATATAATTTCCAACGGTTGTCCATGATCCAGATGGTGATAAATATTCAAGGGCGTTAATCAGTGTTGATGCTGTTGTGTTTGGCGTACCACTTGAGTCAAGAAAAATAGAAATTATCGGATCGGATGAATTAAAATAAAGATAATCACTAGCAGTCATGCCACCTATTGAAATAGAAGTTGTTCCGTATGTGTAATATACACCAGTAGATGCTTTATAGTGCTGTGCTTCAATGGCATCGACTAAAGAACCGTCCCAAACATCTTGGATAGGAGTAAACGCCGAACCATAGGTGCATCCACTTATTTCCACTTCTGAATCTAAGGCGGAGTTAAAAGCAATCTTTATCCAAAAGCCGTTCATGTCAAACATATACTTAGGCACTGCGTCTGTTGGTTGTGTCCAAGTTATCGCGCCTGTTACGGCCAGGGTCTTAGATGCTGACGATGTTCCGTCCGTAGCGGTTAACACCTTCCAACCTGTCGTAGAAGGATAAGAGATAATGGCCGTTGAAGTGTTCCCATTGGCCTTAGAAACGGTTAAAGACGTTCTGTTTGGCATCACCTGTGAACAAATTAATACGCAGTCATTTGAGGTTGTGTAAGTTACCGTTGAGGCAAATACCGGATTAGACGCACCTTGATCTGCCGTGTACGTTCCGTTGGTTAAAACCTCTCCAAGCTCAAACGCTCCGTTTCGTGATCTGACTTCATACGTCAAGTCGGTCAATTTCTGAGTAATGATACAAGTCTTGTTGCTTGTTTGCCCTGTTATAGTGTCACCTGCCGCCCATGTCGTCCCCGGAGCAACGTCTAAGGTTAGAAGCTCCATTGTGACAGTCCATGCCGTTGATACTGTCGCTGCTGTGTCAGACGTTATCGTGGCGACAACATTCTTCTCATACCCTGCGACATATACCGGCTGGCCTACTGTCAATTCAGTTAGAAATTTCGTTCCAGAACCAGTTAACGCCGTGCTTGCTGCTGTCACTTCCAATGTTCCAGTAGTTGAAACAAAATTTCCTAAGCTGTCAAGAACAGCCACCGAAGAAGAATTGGAATAGTTTACTTCCGATGTGTAGTCATATCCGGTGCTAGGTACGTCCGGCAGTCTTGTGTCT
>JBBACM010000116.1:0-3731 GCA_041657045.1 Minisyncoccota bacterium | reverse complement strand
AAACAAATTTCAATACGGAGAAGGCCAGAAAAATTGAACAGATCAATAAAGACGGACAAAAGTATAAAGCCGACAAAGAAAATTTCTTGAACGAACTAAACGCCCTGAAAGAAAAAGAAAAAACCCTGCAAACACAAATTGAAGAATTTAATGTTAAAATTCAAACAGCAGAGGAGGATCGCCCGGCACTGGTCGCTATTGAAATCATTATCACGGCAGACAGGTCATGGAAAGAACTAAAATCCCAAATCGACATTAAAGAAGCAGAATTGCTTGAAGTACCAAAACTCGATGTTTCAGCTCTTTTAGAGGACAAGTCTGTCATAATAAAAGCCCTGGACGAACTTAAGGCAAAGCTATCTATTAAAGAGGTTATCGAAATACAACTCTCCCGTAAGGAAGAACTTTTAAAGCAAGAAAAATCAATGTCCCAGGAACTTGCTTCACTCGAAGGACTTGAATATACCATATTTCAATTTGAGAAGGCAAAAATTGACAACATAGAAGAGCAGATCAATTCACGCTTTAAGATGGCTAAATTCAGGTTATTCAAAACCCTGATAAATAACTCCGTTGAAATGTGTTGCGATACTCTTTATAAAGGAGTGCCTTATAATTCCCTTAATGCGGCAGCAAGGATTCAGGTCGGAATTGACATTATAAATGTGCTTTCCGAACATTACGGAGTCCGGGGAGTTCTCTACATTGATAATCGTGAATCTACAACCGAGATCCCGGAAACAAATTCTCAGGTTGTAAATCTTTACGTTTCACCCGAACACAAAGAATTAACCATAAAATAAAACCAAACCCATGACAAAAGAAACACAGGTTGCCAAAATAGCAACCGGCCAAGTAACAAAGATTGAAAAAACACCAAGTGAAAGATTCTCGGAAATGGTAATAAGAGAATTTGCCGGAACTGGTGGTAAAATCTCCATTACAGCATCTCAACAGCGATTGATAAGCAATTACTTCATATCGCTTGATCAGACATTAAAATTGGCCGAGGAAAAAAGACTTAATACCGATGAAAAATACCGGGCAAAACTCAGCCTTGAATGGAAAAACATTAATATGGAACGTCTTGCAACCGACGTGGTTGCTTGTGCCAGGGTTGGACTTGATCCTGCACTTCCAAATCATTTAGCACTTATTCCATACAACAACAAACACACCGGAAAATATGACATTTCATTCAGGGAAGAATACCGGGGGAAGGAGGTCGTAGCAAAAAAATACGGACTTGACATTCCAGATGATGTCGTGATTGAACTTGTTTATGAAAAGGATGTGTTCACCACAATCAAAAAGGACAAAGATAACCCTATTGAAACATACACATTCAAAGTATCTGACAGTTTTAATCGGGGAGAGATCATTGGAGGGTTCTGGTATCATAAATTTAAAGATGATCCAAGTAAAAATAAGTTAATGACATACAGCCGTACGCAACTTGAAAAATATCGCCCGGAAAAGGCCAGTGCAGAGTTCTGGGGAGGGGAGAAGGATAATTGGGTATGGGATGCAGAGAAACAAAAGAACGTCAAAAAAGGGACAATTCGTATAGAAGGGTGGGTTCCGGAGATGCTTTATAAAACGCTTTATCACCGGGCCTATAATGCAATTACTCTTGACAGCCGAAAGATTGACGATGACTTCATAAAGATTTCCATAATGGAAAGGGAGGCCATTGAAACCCTCGAAGATGGAGTGTGCAAGGAAATTGCAGAAAACGCAAATCAGAAAATTATTGACATCCCACATGAAGAAGTTAAGCCACCAATATCAATCCCTGCCGAAATACCAATAGAACAGCCCCAAAACAAAGAGGAAAAGCCTACAAAAACCAACGGAGTGCAAGGAAAATTAAGTCCTGATTTCTGATGAACCTAAAAATTCTTGGAAGTAGTTCACGGGGAAACTCCTACATTTTAGAATCAGAAAAAGATATACTGATTTTAGATGCTGGAGTTTCTATTGCTGAAATTAAAAAGGCCTTGAATTTCGACCTAAGTAATGTTGTTGGGTGTTTGTTTACCCACGTTCACCAAGATCATTGTAGGGGAATTTCGGGATTGTCTAAAGCTGGGATAAACTGTTATTCATCCCGGGATTCAATACTGTCATTGAAATATTATAACCATCATCTTTGCGTTATTCAACCACAAAAAGTATATCAAATCGGATCATTTAAAATCTTGCCATTTGAAGTTAAACACGATGTAACTAATTACGGGTATTTGATAGATCACCATGAATCTGGAAGGATTGTTTATGTTACCGACACATACTACATTCCGTATAAATTTAAAGGATTAAACAATATCCTGATTGAAGCAAATTACTCAATAGATATTGCCAACGAGGCAATATCAAACGGCGCTTCTGTTGCAGTAAGAAACAGGGTATTACATTCTCACATGGAAATTGGTACGGTGGTTGACTTTTTAAAAGCAAACGATTTAAGGGGGGGCAATAACATTGTTTTACTTCACATGAGCTCAGGTAATTCAAATGCTGCTGAATTTAAAAAGAAAATACAAGAGGTTGCTCCCGGTAAGACTGTTACGGTTGCAGATAAAAACATGACCATTAACCTGTCTAAAACACAATTTTAACCCATGCCCGACAGCCAGAAAACAAAGATTCTCGACTATTTAAAAAGAGGTAAAAAGCTAACCGTCCTAAAAGCAATCAAGCTCTTTGGGTGTTATGCGCTCTCTCAGAGGGTCGGAGAGTTAAAACGTGATGGTCATCCCATCCAATCAAAGATAATCGAATTAGGATCAGGGAAAAGGGTGGCGGAATATACTTTAAACGGAGAGGATTACACTTTAAAAATAGCTTTATGAAATTCCCCGCAAATAATGAAACGGTTATAATGACTCGGCGTTATCCTTCTTTATTAGGAAATGTATTAAGGAGGGATGATAAAATTGCAAGGAAACTAATATTAGCATGGGATGTAGAAAAAAATAAAGAAAAGGTTTTGACAATTTTTCTAAAAGAAAAAAGCGGTTTGCCTGACGAACGATATTGGGAACTCTTACGGTCGGTCTGGATTATTTCAGGAAGTCTTAAAAATGTTGATGTTTTTAAAAAATTAATGCAATCTAAAAGACCGAAAAGATATTATTTCAGCACCCCTGAAGATGCAAAAAATCTTCGTGAACTTCCTGGGCGATTTATTGTTTTTAGGGCCGGGTCGGACGATGACAATGGAATCAGTTGGACTACTTCAAAAGAATACGCTGAATTCTATCAAAAAGAATACAAAAAGGAAAAGGTCTTGACAAGGGAAATAAACAAAAGTGAGGTGTTTGCATATATTCAGAGAAATCGTGAATTTGAAATAATAATAATATGAAATTTCTGAAAGCATTTTATCCCTTATTCCTGATCACCGGGATTGTTTTAATACTTCTGGTAATGGCTTATTTTGATTTATGATACACATGGGATTATTTGATGGAATTGGTGGATTTTCATTAGCGGCATCGTGGATGAACTGGGAAACCCTTGTTACGTGTGAAATAAATCCATTCTGTCAGAGGGTTTTGGGATATTATTTTCCAACAGCATATCATCACGGAGATATACATTCACTTACATATGACACAATTAACACTGAACTTATTAAGCGATTTGGAACCCGCTGGAGAAATGACGACATCATCGTTACCGGCGGGTTCCCGTAACCCTGTCAACCATTCTCACTTGCCGGGAAA
>JBBACM010000115.1:0-3735 GCA_041657045.1 Minisyncoccota bacterium | reverse complement strand
ACAATTCTTTTGATAATCTTCTGACATGTACCAACATTCTTCTCCCATATCACAACAATATTTTTCTGCACATTCTTCCCATGTTAACTTAATACTGCGGCACCGTGGGTAGTAGGGTTTGAAATTCTTATAAGGTTCTCCCATCTCTATTCCTCCACGCTTCTTTTCACGTTACATCTCCATTAATCAAACTCTGTTGCATCGCCTCTCCCTTTTTAAAAACAAAACCATCGATTCGGAAAAAACGACCTTCGGGTTTTACTCTTATCCTTTCTACTTTTCTCCAGTTGAAATGTTCCTTGAGTGCGTCATCCACTGTAGCAGCCTTCCCGCCGAATTGTTTTATAATGGCACGAGACTTCTCCGCAGCATATGCAGATGCAGAATCTAACGAAAGCCACATGCTGAATTCTTTATCCATAGAATCGAAGAAAGAAACTTTTAAGCTGTCGGGTTTGCCGTGTTTTTTATGTCTTGAAACCCAGAAATCTTTTACGTCTACAATAAACGGTTGTTGTTGTGAGGTAAGGACGGGACCGGAGTAGGCTTCTGGGCCGTGGTTAATACCAACTTCATTTTCTCTATCAACATCAAAATTATACCCACATGCTGGGCATAGCATGACACGCGCATGAAACAATGCGTGACAAGATGGACACTCTTTTGTTGGCGGGGGTGTCTTAACACGATTGAATATATTTTTGGTCTGGACCGGATCTATATCATCGATCATTCCGAGCCTTGCTACATTTGTACCAAAATCGAGCAAAATACAGTTATCTTTTTTAATACCGTCTTCATCCACAAATGGCCTCATCCCCCGGCCACACGCCTGTACAAATTTCCCACTCGAACACGTACTGGTCATAAGCGCCAGAAGATCGATGCGGGGTGAATCAAATCCTTTAATCAGGACGGAAACATTAATCAAGCACCGAATCTTCCCGCTTTTAAATCTGCTCAATATATCGTCTCGTTTCTCTTTTGGTGTTTCGCCGGTTACAATCTCACAGTCGATACCATGTTTCAAAAACTCTGCTGCGGTGTGCTGTGAATGTAAAACGCTCGATGTAAAAACCAACCATGACTTTCTATCTTTGCCGCATTCAACTATTTCGGCCACGGCTAATCGTATTAACGTTTCATCATCTGCAGCACATGCCAGTTCCGATTGATCGTATTCGTTCCCCTTTATATGAACATTTTTCAGATCAATTTTCGACACTCCCGATTTGCTAATTAGGGGGACCAACCACCCTTCTTTTATCAATTGCTTCATGTCGCACGCATATGCAATTTCTTGAAACATTGCGTCGTCTCCCTCGTGAAGCAGACCACTATCGGTGCGCCATATTGTGGCAGAAAAACCAACGCGGCATACGTTGGGATTAGCCAGTGCCATGTCCTTGAAGAATTTGAAATACCTTGATTGTGCTTTCCTCGAAATCATATGGCACTCGTCGATCAGGATCACGTCTATTTTTTCAAATTGGAATGCTTTGTTGTAAACGGTTTGTATCCCACAAAAAATTACAGATGCTCCACCAGACTGCCTCTTCCCGAGACCTGCCGAAAACACGCCGGTGCTTATCTTTTTGGCGTGCAAATTCAAAGCATTTTTGTTCTGCACGATAAGTTCACGAGAGTCCGTGATCACTATAATTCTTATCTCTGGCCACCCTTCTACCAATCTCCGTATTAGCTCGGCGATGATAACGGATTTCCCCGACCCCGTTGGAGACGATATTAATAAATCTTTATTAACACCCTTGTCCCAGCAGTTGAAGATTGCGTCAACTGCTTCGGACTGGTAATCGCGAAGAATCATTTTACCGTCCCCACATTTCGTGATATGCTTTATGTGAACTTCTTAAAAGTGTAATACCATTATTCATATCCCACAATTCATCGCATGCTTCCGCATCTCCCAACGTTTTAATTTTATATTTTGACATTATTGTAGAAAACCGAACAATATGATGAACTTCAACCGAGTTACCATGTGTTCCTTTCAATCCACAAAACCAATCTCTATAATCGTCTCGTTTAAGAACGGATTGTATCCATTCTGACATTTTTGTACAACACCGTATTTGAACATGAAGGGGAGTTATCCCACCTTTCCAACACCCGTTTTTTTCTCCTCTTATTGCTCTCCCCTTTTTCATTCTATGTGTATCACTTTGTTTTTTATTTTTAAACGTTTTACTTACAATGTCTCTCAAATAAGGATTTTCTTCAAATGTTCTTATCTGGTTTACACGTTGTATTTCCCTCTGTGCCGGATCTTCGAATCGTTTCTTATTTGCTTCACTTGTCCGTTCGTGCTCTTTTGGATCTTCATATCTTTTTAAATTAGCAACCCGCTTTTTATTTTTCGTTTCTTCTGATTCTACGTGTCCCGTTAATAAAATTCGTTGTTGTTCTTTAAATTCGTCAGAATGCGTCTTCCCAAAAAATCCATTTTTCTCACCAACGTGGTCTTTCGCATAACATTCTTTCGAACAATATTTTCTATTACTACCACACTGTGTGACCTCAAAAACCGTTCCACAATATCCACATGGTATTTTTATTTTTTCCACATCGGGCTTTGGGGGATGCGCTTTTAAATACGATATTCTTTTCAATTCCTTTACCTTTTCTCCGTGTGTATCCCTATATTCCTTCGCATCCAATCGAATACAATCTTTACAATGACTGCTTGCCGATCCGGATTTTCTAATATAAAAATCAGAGAGTTCTTTTTCACTTCCACAGTTTGGACAAAATTTGAAACCGGGTTTACAGATATGAATAATCCTTCGCTTCTTATCTGGGTTGTTAACCAAATAATATTCGGTTACACACTCCTTACACCACGAAGATAATCCATCGGACTTGTTTTTATTTTTTGAAAATGCACCAATCGGCTTTTCTATTCTACATGAAGTACATATTTTCATACCCGGTGATTTACTTTTTTGGGCACGGTGTTTCATATTTGGGTGCTTTGATTCTTGGTATTTCATTGCACACTCTTTACAATATGAGGAAGTGCCATCGCGGTTCTTTTTGTTTTTAGAAAACTCAATTATATCTTTCTTAACTCCACACTTCCTACACGTCTTCTTCCCGTGCTCGTCATCGTAATGCTTATTGTGTTTTCTATTCGGATGGACAATTCTGTCGTGCTCTTTTCTGCATTCCCTACACCATCTCTGTAACCCGTCTTTATTAGAACGAGCAATCGCAAACTCCGCAACGTCTTTTTCGATCCCGCATCTAATGCAGACCTTCGTGGGCATCTTTAAAACGTCCCTTTCTCAACCGTGTCCTTAACCCCCTGTGGAATTAAAGTGAGAACGCCATTGGTGTCGTTACGATAGATTGAGAAATTTACATTAGCAAGATCTGTGGGCATTCGAATACCATAATCTGTAGCGGATATTTTTCTAACTGGATAAGTTCCGAAATAACTACTGTTCCCAGATTCTAATTTATTCATAGTTATAAGTTGTATTTACTTACTTAAAAGAGTTTCTATAAGTGTCAATATTTTATTATTTCCGGTTCGTGCACAATCGAATTCTCGTGCCACACCTCTCCTTGTAAGTTCTCATATAAAGATTTTATACTTTCTTTGTCTTCCGAGTCGCCTTCAATCAAAATCTTAAAATGAAATGTCATTTGTTAATCACCGTGTTTTTTTACCATTGTCATTCTAACCTCTCATAACAATCCCCACAAATTGTG
>JBBACM010000114.1:0-3741 GCA_041657045.1 Minisyncoccota bacterium | reverse complement strand
CGTGAAATTAATCTGTTTTTTACGCACTTTATTCTATTTATGGTCTATACTATTTATATAGACAGGAGAGAATAATGAAAAAATTAATTGCAATTCTACTTTCAGTTTTACTTTTAACATGTGTAGCCTCATCTTTTTATTTTGAGACACCGGTCAATGAAAGAATCGTTTGCTCATATATGAATTCTACGGAAACTTCTATTTCTGAAAATCTTGTAGGTTCATATATGGTTCATTAAATAAACGTTACATAATTAGATTGATTAGATTGTGCTGGTGAGTCCACGGAAGTGCCAAATTTTGCGATAACCAAAGAACACTGTCCATAATTTACAGGTATTGAGCCGGAATGAGGATCTTCTATTCCACACAGCATAGCTGCCCCAAGACCCACTTTGTAGATAGAACCACCGTGCAGATAAGTATAAATATTGTTCAGTTCAACCCCATCTATTGCCATGTCCACTGGATCGTAATTAGCTAACCCGTATCCCATTAGTAAAACTAACTCACTGGTTAAAACAGACGCCAAATTATACTGTATACTACCTTCCGCATCATAATCGTTTAGTTCAACAGAACACGTAGCAGCTTGATTTAGGTACACAAAGATTCTTAAAACAGCACTTGCAGCTGATACCGATTGTGATCCAGTTGGTGGATCTATTAACTCAAACAACTTGTACCCAAAATTAGCCATAGTTGCTTTTGTAGAAGGCGTATAACCGCCAATAGTCAATGCGTCTGCTGAATAAGACAAAACAGCAATGCAATTACAATTAACGGGAACGGTTATTGTCGGGTTCGCAGTTGAAAAAACTTCTGAACTAATATAATTTACTGTCATGGGTATTGGAATCCTATCACTACAATTAATCCTAATGGCGCTGTTGTTTGTACGCCGTCAACGTCAATTCTTAAGTTGTCATAAGTTGTAATATCATCTGTTGCCGTATTTATTACAGCGGGGGTTGCAGCCGTGTTACTTCCTGTTTCTCCAGAGTCAATGGTTATTCTGGTTGAAAGTACATCGCCCGCTCTTGAATTATTGATCTGAATGGTTGTAGTTCCCGTTGTCCCGGCTGTAATCACTCTTGCGTAAACTTCTACAATGTTCATTCCGTTAAAGTCAGTCAGTAACGGAATATACTTTTTTCCATCCCCAA
Source organism: Minisyncoccota bacterium (assembly GCA_041657045.1). Lineage (GTDB taxonomy): Bacteria > Patescibacteriota > Minisyncoccia > Minisyncoccales > Minisyncoccaceae > UBA2211. Next base: position 2,575 of record JBBACM010000114.1, on the reverse strand, counting down.
CCGTTACGGTAACTCCAGGAGCGAACACTTCAACAATCGCATATCTAATTTGGTTCCTAACTACGTTGAAGTTATCCCGTATTTGTTCATTTAATGTGTCCTCTGTAACTAATTCACCACCTTTCCAAGTTTTCGGAGTTGTCCATGCCATAATTTACCTCTTAATATCCAACAAATGTAGTTTGCCCAACTTCACTTTGACCAACCACGCCCAAATACCAAAATGCGAAAGTATCATAACTTGAACTCTTTACGTGCCATGAGAAATTAATAATGTCGCCCGGTAAAATCGCAAAATCAACGCCATTAATAAAGTAATCACCTGAAATACCACTCACATATTCCACCGCCGTGAATCTAGCTCCAATATCCAGATATAAAAATGCTGCCAGTAATTCAGGACTTCGATTAGCGTAGTAAGGTAGAACTTCGGCTCTTGTTACCGGGTCTTTGTACTGACTTAACATAGTAGTAATAAAAGCGGTTGCCACGGTTGGATCATCTTGTAATTTCATGTCAAGATTTAATGTGTGTTTTCCATGAGTTGCTATACTTGTAGCGTCTGACACAAAACTAATAACAGGATCGTAAGCCCTAACCGCCGTACCTTGCGCCTGAACGTAAGCATAGGCATTAGCGGTTCCAGTATTTGTGACGTTGTAAATAACATTATTGGCATAAAATGATGGAGTACCAATATTGAAATTAGCCGTAAGGTTAGCACCCGTTTTATCTCTGTTTGCGTTCATCCAATAATCAGCCGTGCCAGGTGGTAGCATTGCTTTAGCCGAAATACTGTTAGTTTGATTTAAAGGATCGGTATAAGTTCCTTTTATGGTAACAGTTTCGCCAGCATTGATAGGAAAGGCTGTGTTAGTCTTAAACAAAATTTCAGCAGCAGTACCTACTTGTCTCGGATAGGCTATGCCTTGAATGTAGTTATATAAATTATTACCATTTTGAACTTCGCCTGCTAATGCTATATCCTCAAAAGAGATTGAAGTTTCCGCATTCAACTTAATGAATCCAAGTCCATTTTCAAGTTTAATTTTGAATCCGTTTTCTTGTAGCACGTATCCAGTAGCATCGGTTGGCATTGGTACCATTGTGGTTGATGGAGTATTTGTTCTTGTCATCCTTCCGTCAACTGTGAATTTTTCATAATTATTAATATCATGCTTTACATACGAATAACCCAACTCCGCTAAATTAGCTTTGTTCATTTCCATTATGCTCTTTGTTGTGCTTTTTACGGTATCAAATCCAGTAGCAAAAGTTTCTTCACAGGTATTATATTCAGTAGCTAAAGGCTTAATATCTTGATTGGCTATTACAAGAGCCTGAATTTCAGCAGATGTTTTATTTTCAACGAAATCAGGCGTTTCAATATCTGTGATCGAACATTGTTCCATAAAATCTCTGACTTCGACATAAACCTTTCTTAATCCAGTTGCCCCTGTTGCTATTGTTATGCCTTTTTCTGGTATTCGTCCGTAAAACTTCGGATGCGTTTTACCATCATACTCTATTGAAAGTCTTACAGTAATTCCAACTTTAAACCCGGTTCTACAATTGATATGCCCGGGTGAATAATATCCAATTAATCCAGCACTATTGATCTCTGAGTTATCAAGAGAGAAAAACATAGTCCCTGTTGAAGCCGTCCTTGCTAAAGGCGATTGTTCTCTTATTCCATAGGATACTGAAATATTATCAGGACGTAAAACATCCTCTGACACGTCAGTCCAAGCGCCAGCGGTTCCTGCTAATTGCATCTCTATCTTAAAACAGTTTTCACATGTCATATTATGCCAGTAAAATGGCGTCCCTCATTTGTGTTGGAAGTCTACCCATGTTTACATTGAGTTGATTGATAGCATTTAGTAATTCCCTGTTTGTATCCTGTCTGCTTACTGTTATCTTTTCACCTGCACTTGCAGTAGCAACGCCACCTAAAGGAAATCCCTCATTCCCAGCCCATGCCGGTACTGTGAATGAACCGCCGTTGGCGAACGGGGTCATACTTACCTGAGAATTTCCAATTATCTCGTTTTTATAGACGGTAACATTTGTACTTAGGTTTGATGGTATTCCATTAAGCGCCCCTGTAAGGTTATATGCCTCTTGCATTACCGCTCTCATGTCTTTGATAGCATCCTCTGAATAAACCCCCATTGCAGCGCCTTTTTCAAGTAAAAATTCAACTTCTTGTTGAGATAATCCGTCCGCTGCTAATAGTTGTTCAGCATATCCTAATATGATCTTGTTCTTTGCAATTTCGTGTTCTTTTTCAACTTCCCTGATAGCCTCTATTCGTTCCCCTGCCGTTCCATATTCAGTGTCTGCTATTTTTTTTATTGACTCCTCATAACTGCTATTCATACTTGTCATTTTATCAGTTATGGAAAGCATGGTTTTTAATTTGTCCTGCATCGTTTCCATTTCTTCAGCGGTCTGTTCAATAGCCGTTTTTGCACCCAACAATCCAGATCCCCAACCCATCAAAGAGCTAGTGGATTGTTCTGTTGCATCCAAAGCAAGCCATTGATATTTAGTTAATAAACCAATGTCCTCT
>JBBACM010000113.1:0-3766 GCA_041657045.1 Minisyncoccota bacterium | reverse complement strand
ATACGAATCCGGTATCGATCTGTTAAAACTTAACGTCGAAGGAGCAGAATACAAAATACTTCCAGACTTGATTAAAAATTATGATATGAGGAAAATAAATAATATCCTCATTCAGTTCCATCGGAACTGTCCGGATTATAACTCACAGCAGGGTGAAATCAGAGCTAGCCTTTCAAGAACACATAGGCAGGTATTCAATTACGATTACATTTTCGAGCATTGGAAATTAGTGGAATAAGAAAAACGGGACACGACCGTGCGCCGTCCCTCCACAAGTTGGCAAGCCCGCGAGTCCAAATCCCCAAAAGAGATGATTACACCATGGAAAACGAAAAAGGAGTAACCCCAATTGTGGGAACAATTATGCTAGTTGCGCTGACCGTAGTCCTTGCCGCTATTGTCGCGGCATTCCTGTTCGGATTTGCTGGGCAGAACTTACAGACAACACATATCGTATCGGCAACGATGCAGCGCGTGAATGCAACATCAGTATCGGTAACATATTATGGCGGACAGGACGCAGGATCGTTATACGAACTGGCATTCACAGTAAACGATGGAACGAACACAACCATTTTCTCGGGATCCCCGCAGGTTACAGTTTCCGGGAATAGGGTTACCGCGAAATCTGGAAGCATCCCGGTAGGTCTCGGGGTTACGGTAATTTCCCCGAACTCGAAGAAAGATCATCTGATTATAACGGGAACATTCAACGATGGTAGTTCCACGATCATCGCGGAATCAACACTCTAATCGTTTTTCCTGCAAAAATCATATATACCTTTTGCATACACTCTTCTCTCAATATGTTCCTCCTACAAAAGCCCCATTTTAAACCGATCCTCTGCCTGCTCGTTCTTGCATGCTTGATCGTCCCTGCATCAGCATGGAGTAGCAACTTTAACAACAATGAGACCGCTATAAATACATACAATTCAAATGGGGTTGTTTATAACAGATCACCGTTTTTAGATTCCGCGCAAATAGGTACACTAGGGGGCACTTACGTCACCCAAAACGGATCTTCCGGTACAAACTATTTTGCTATAACCATCGGAAATGGTCTATATAATAGCGGTTATTACTATGTTGCTTTATTTGATTCGAGTGGCAACTGTTTTTATCAGCCATATCCCAGTGGCGGATTGTATGGCGTAACTCGTAACCGGATTGAACTTATACGCAATGGAACTAGTATGTATGAATATCGTGATGGCACATTGTATTACATATACAATAATGTTCCGGGGACGATAGCAACAGCATATGGTCTTGGGGAAGTAATACCATATGGTTTTGTGACCAATTGGTATGATGATGTTTCATATAGCAATTCGTTTTCAAGTACAGGCATTATATCGGTAATACCGCACTCGTATTATATCAAATCAGATATGATCGACCCCTCAAATTTTTATATGATAGACAATAACGGCAATCAGGTATACTCCGATCATTTCGATGTCCAGTGGTCCCTTGGTGCGTATGCAGATGGTTGGCAGGCAAATCAGAATCCGCCAAACACGCGATATAAAATTACTATTCTCTCTCCAACCGGGGGACAAGCGTATAACAACTATATCAATATCTCCGCTGCTGGAGCGGCGACAGGCATAATATCCGTCCCGATGAATAACACCTATATCGGGAATCAGCCGTTAGAATATGGAATGTATTGGGTCACGCTCTATGATGGCACCGCAGTAAAATCACAGGATTACTTCTATGTTTTAGGGACCGGTGCAACGGTCACGTGGGGAAGCCCGTCGTACCCGACCGGGAGTGCCGCCACAGTATCCTATTCTATCTCATCGTCGTACTATGATACAGCAACGTATAATTACGAGATCAAGATCCTCGATGCATACGGTACCGTGAAGAAAACCCAGACAATCTCAGGATCATCAGGATCGATCTCCTTCACTATGGACAGCAGCACCTATCCCGATGGTATTTACTATGCAGAAATAATCGCCGTAAAGAAATCCGATAGTTCCGAGATCGTAATGAACTACGGAATAACCGAGATCAATTCATATATCCCGATCTCCGGTTATGTAGTCGATCAAAATAACGCGGCATTGCAGGGTGCATCGGTCAACGTCACGCAGGGAACCTCGACGCTGGTTTCGACAAGCAACGCATCTGGATATTTCTCTTCGAGCAATAACTGGTTAAGCGGCTCGCAGATCAATGTAACAACCAACCTGTCCGGATACGCCACGGATTACAACCTGTTCACACCGCTGGCAGCGGATACAATTGAATTAAACATCACCCTTGTCGCAGATAACCGGACTTATTCGGGAGTGGCAATCGGAGGGGTAAACAAAGATACTCAGTACCATTCGACAATCCCCGGAGCCACAGTCTACGAACGGATTAATGGCAGCTCGGCAGCACCCGCGATAACGACTGCAAATGCAGCGGCATATTACCGGTTCGATAATCTGGTTAACGGCACTGTTTACGATGTGTGGAGTAGCAAAGCAGGGTATGGGAACTCGACGGTGGAACAGGTAACGGCGGTGGGGGTATGAGATTTTCACCGTATTTAAAATTGCTGGCACTTGTGGCGATCCTTCTGCTTGTTGTTATGACTCCACAAGTGTCTGCAAAGGTTATAAACGCATCGTTTCCAAAATTGTATCTCCCCTTAAATGCGTCGCCGTTTGCGGATTACTCAAATAATACGTATACTCTCACCAACACCGGTTCTGTGACTGCGAATGCTACAAATTATGAATTTGGGGGAGGTTCAGCTTTATTTTCGGGTTCAAATAAGTTAAGCACAGCGGCAAACACGGTTGTTCCGGCGGGTGTTTTTTCAATTTCTTTCTGGTTTAAACGTTCGTCTACCCAAGGCCAGACACAGATGATTTCAGAAGTTAGCGACGACTCCTCATATTCGGGGACTTCATTTAATTTGTATTTTACTTCGGCGAATAACCTATTTTTCAGCGTATCAAGTTCAAACACAGGGTATGGTATAACATCACCGATTGCCTATACCGATACCAACTGGCACTATGCTGTTGTATCGGTTAATGGTACAAACACATCCGGAGTGCAAATGTGGGTAGATGGCATATCTAACGGCACAGCAACAATGGGGGGCACAATTAACCAGATCACCGACCGCACATTTGCGGTGGGGGGACGCTCTACGAGCACATCAGACGGATTTGTTGGATACATCGATGATTTTGAGGTAGTACAAAATGCCATTATTCCGGGGGGCATTGTACCGGACAGAGAATTCCTTACAAATCCGGCAGCATCATTTACCGCCGGGGCAACAACCGGTACCGCACCCTTTTCTACCACGCTGACCAATACCTCCGTCGGGAACGTGTTACAATCCGTTTTAAATATGTCGTATATTAATACGACATATTCTACACCGACATATCTGGCGTTGTCCGGGAGCATGTGGCCTGTTTCCTCGTTGCCGGTTGGGAATTATATATTCACGTTAACGGATACAAATCCGTTCGGTAGGAGCAATGCAACAATGCAGATTAATGTGACCCCTCCCCCAGTTGCCAATTTTACCTATTCCCCGACATCCGGGTATTCCCCGCTTACCGTTAATTTTATCGATACGTCGGTAACGAATATTACCGCATGGAACTGGACGTTCGGAGCAGCGAATTATTCAAGTCTGCAAAATCCGTCCTACACATTTGTAGGAGCCGGGAATTACTCTGTGACTTTGCAAGTTACCAATGCCAGCGGTACAAACACCACAGTAAAATATGTCGAC
>JBBACM010000112.1:0-3808 GCA_041657045.1 Minisyncoccota bacterium | reverse complement strand
CGCCTCCTCATACTGATTAAACACTTCCACCGACACCTCCCGATCTTCGAGCGGGATAATCTCGTCGATGTACTTCTTATGCTTCGACTTCGGATTCCGGAGCCGGTAGTACGTCATCTTCTTGAGCGTCGGCATCGTTCACCTCGAAATTGGATCGTTTTTCATATTCTTTACACTGCCCTGAGTAGTCAACACTCGATACCAGGAGCCCTGTTTTCTCTACGTGTTTCTGATCGAGATTTTCTACGTGCATTTTACAGCCTTTTTTCCCACACGTCTTGCTATCGCAAAATGATATGTCTTTGTAGCAGATCATCTTTTTTCCTCAATTTCCGCGAATTCCTCCGCAGCATGACAGTGCTTAACAAGTGCACATTTCATTACTGTATCTTTTTCGTAGTGCCTGCTCCTTAGAATCACACTTCCGCTTGTTCTGTTCGTGTCGAATTGTTCTATCGGCTTGAATACCGGTTCGTTTACCATGATTGTACCTTTCCTGTAATTATTCTTGCTATGTACTTACCAAAACAAATAATTTTATCTTTTATAGAAAGCATAAAAAACAATTCTACCACACTGTATTTTCTTTTGGCGTATTCGGCTTTTCGCATATACAAACCTCATTAATCAAGTAGTTTTTTTTGTCAATTTTAAAGCTTAGGTAGGGGTTTTCTTTTATACTCCCCACAAGTCGACGATGTTTTGACATCCTTCCAACAACCCTTTCTCCCGACCTCCACAATCCAAGATAAAAATCAGATGTAGCTTCAATCGCTGTTCCACCTTTTCCGCTTCTCAACCCTACTTCCTCATCGCTATCTTTTTTATCACGGTTTGTTTGTGACAATAGTATCACGGGGATATTTAATTTTTTCGCTATATTTTTTTTAATACCAAGCATTACTTCTTTTACAGAGTCATATTCTTTCTGGCTCGAAGATTTAACAAAATCAAGGTAATCGATTCCAACGAGTATGCACTTTTCACGAGAAACCTCTTCTGTTCTGTCTATTATTTTAAGCATGTCGTCAACACTTATGTTATTTTCTTCGCTAACATAAATTCTTTTGTACTCACTTGCTTCAAGTACGCTTCTAATCTCTAACCATTCACTTGTTTTTTTGTTCGCCATTTTTCTTAATTCGTATGCCTCGAATTTGCTGTACATCTGAAGCTCTCTTTCAACCTCGGCTTCTATCTGCATTTCAAGAGAAAAGAAAATCGATATACCTGACGTTGTTTTGTCAGTGCATCTTTTTATTATATTCATCAATGTTGTTGTTTTGAAACATCCTGGATTTGCGACAATAGAAAACAAATCTCCACCGCGTAATCCACCGGTAATATCATCAATCGGTATTAAACCGGTAGTTATTCCACTCTGATTAATTTTACAATCAGATTCAAACCTGTCCAACCGCTCTTCCAGGTGTAATGCAGGTCTTAATTTTGTATCGGCGGAATATTTAAACTGGGTGGCGTTATTTATAAACGTTTGGACTGAGAAAATATCACACCCGTTCAAAAGGCATTCTCGCGCATCTTTAAACGGCAACAAAACATTCCAGCATTTCCATACCCCGGCTTTCTGTGAGAATTTTTCTGCTCCTTCCTGCCCTGCCTTATCGTTATCGAACAACAGATATATTTTTTTGAATTTTGAATTAACTTGTCCCATTTGCTCAGAATAGCTACCGGCACCTCCCGGAAGGCTTACCACGTTATCAAAGCCCATTGATACCAAAGCGTGACAATCGTCTTCACCCTCGGTAACGTATAACTCATGTTTATTATAATCAAGAAACTGTGTACCGTAATAAATTTGCCGTGAGTTTTTTTCCTGAAGCATCTTTTTTTCTGCATTAACGTATTTGATGTTAACGATGGTTCCGTCAGTATCTACGTACTGGTATGTCCTGCATACCCCCAGAACTCCATAAGATGCCTTCCCAACCCCGTATCGCTTCAAAACGCACTCAGGTATACCCCTTGCCGTTTTGAAGGCTTTAAAGTACGTTTCCGGCTGTTTCTGATATGCCTTTACCCTGTCCTGATCGGGAATAACATAATTTTTAGATTTCCACGGGTCTAAACCAAGTTTTCTCCTGAAAGTATAAAGGTTTCCACTTTCGGAACATTTAACGCAATTAAAAACTCCGTTCGACCGGTTGAAAGAAAAATGGTCGCTTTTTTTTGTTCTTCCTATTTCGCAGAAAGGGCAATTATCGAGAACGATCTCTTTACCGTGTTCGCGATAATTGATTCCAAGTTCAACGAGAGTATCAAAAAGATCAAATTCCGTGTAGTTATCCATTTTTTTCTATAATTTCTTCCAACAAGTTGTTTTCATCGTAGCTGTACAATTCTCTTAAAATCGCTGTTATTTTTCCCGGAGCCGGATATTTCCCATAAATATCTTCACGTATATATCTTATTGTTGCCGTATGAAATGGTTCTTTTTTAATGTTTTTGAATATCTCGTACCATACTTCGCTTTGTAATCGTGATAATTCGTTGCCGTAAAACTTACAAAGCATTTCAAGCTCTTGCTCAAGCTCTTGTTTCGTCATACCAAAAACACCCTCCTCCTGTCTTCTCCTGATTTTTCATCATCATTATTTTTTGTTGGTTCGTCTTCCCATCGCATGCCGTTCAGGTATGTTGCCGGCATTGGTACATACTGTCCTTTATCTTTTTTCCAATCAGGAGAATTTTTTTGCCACGACAAAGCGGTAGTTATTTTTTCCAGTGTTTCAGATTGATGTTTTATTTTTTTCCATGCTTTTATTGCGCTGCCTTTTCCCTGTTTCCTCGGATATGCGTTCCAAAACGTATTAAATAGCTCATCATTATCACCTGATGCAGAAGCATGTGTATTATTATTTTCTTTTGTTTTATTTTTAGTTTCTATTTCTCTTTCTATTTCTATTTCCGGTATTATCGGTAGGTTTTCGGTAGGTTTTCGCTCCGATAACTTGTTTTTGGTATATTCTCGGTCATAGTTTCTATCTCCTTTGATTTTACCAATTCGTTTTTGAATACCATTACTTGTATACTTTTTTGGTTCAACTTCATACAAAAGATGTAGTTTTATACAATCGTTGATTATTTCATTTTGCTTATCGGATGATATTCGGGACTTTTTCGCTCCGATAACTCCGCGAATATCTGATAGATCAACAATACCGTCATCTGTTTTGTATGCTGATTGCCAGAATTTAACAATCCAAGTAAATCCATCGTTTCCGTGTAGTTCTTCGATTGATTCAAGTTTTTCATCGAAAGTAGTGTCAATTGGGAAATAATCCAAACCTGTTTTTCTTGGACGTGCCATAAAAAACCTTAAAATGCTCCGCTCCCCGGAGAAAACTGGCGGTCGTATCCAGGGATGCGGCGGGAGCCTACGGAGCGTTAATTAAATAATTTTCTTTATGAATTTGCCAGTTTTCATACCCATAAAATACTTTATTCCGTTAAAAAAGCAAGAGAATTTTACCAGGTCACGGACCAGGTTAAAACTGCTGCTGCAAGGTCAATCACGATCAACACCGTCGGAAGTATTTGGTTCCGTTTCAAAACTCCACCTTTCACCGCATCTTTCACAAGTGTAAAATAAACCAACTTTCTCTTCATGGCCGCACGAAGGGCATTCGGGTGATTGTTTAATTTTTCTGCTACACCTGCTGCAATATTCCGTCTCTTCATTTTGCATGTTCCCGCAGACAGGGCACATGTATTGTAATATTGGTTTCCAGTTCATGATACTCCGTTTCATGTGATAGCCGCCAACATAGGCAGGCGGCATGAT
>JBBACM010000111.1:0-3809 GCA_041657045.1 Minisyncoccota bacterium | reverse complement strand
CGGAAACTGCTGAGGGTGCTGCTAAACCTGAAAGCATTTTAACTTTCCAATCATATTCTGCTCCTGTCGTAACCATCGCTCATTGGATCAAGATCTCGAAACAGATCCTAGCTGATGCTCCGGCATTAGTAGCATATATCGAGAACCGTCTGCGCTACGGTGTTGATTTGCGTGAAGAAACACAGATTGTGGCCGGTAACGGAGTTGGTCAAAATCTGATTGGTATGCTGACATCACCGAACTATACCGCGTTTACTCCGGTATCTGGTGATACAGCGATTGATTCTGCGAACCGTGCGATCAGAGCATTGGATGCCGCTGATTATCCGGCGAACGGAATTGTAATGAATCCTGCAACTTGGGGAGCAATCGAACGCTTGAAGGATGAAAACTTAAGCTATCTCGTAGGTTCTCCGTTCGGGGCTATCGTTCCGACGTTATGGGGTAAGCCGGTTGCATTAACTTCGAGCATGACCGCTGACAAATTGCTCGTAGCCGCGTTTGACATCGCGTTCCTGTATTTAACTCGTCAGGAAACAGTTGTTGAGATGTCAGAGAGCGATGATACAAACTTCCAGCAGAATTTAGTTACTATTCGTGCTGAGAAGCGTGGAGCTTTAGGTGGGTTAAGACCGGCATCAGTTTTGTACGGCGACCTAACTCTTTAAAAGAAAGGTTTGGTATGAAGATTATCGCCAAGCGTCCATTTATAAGCTCACAAAAAGGAATAGGTAATGTTCCTGATGGGCGTATTTTGGACGTAGAAGATAATTATGCCAAAATGCTTATCAAGGCTGGGCTTGCGGAAGAATATTCCGCAGGCCCTTCTTTGGTAGCTGACAGGAAAACATCTTTTATCCACCCCGTCGGAGTGAATACAGAGAGTGGGTCATCATCGCAAGTGGACCCAGTCTTAAAGAATCAGACTGCGATAAAGTCAAGGCGTGGCGTGAGAAAGACAAGAACCGTAAAGTAATTGTCATAAACACGTCTTATAGATTAGCTTTATGGTCTGACGTTCTCTATGCTTGCGACGGGGAATGGTGGAATCAATATATTGAAGATGTTCTTTTGAGATTTAAAGGCGAGTTATGGACTCAAGATATTCCCGCGTCATCGAAGTATGGATTAAACAAAATTGAAGGAAAACGAGCGGAAGGTCTTGGTAAAGATAAGGTTCATTATGGAGCCAATGGTGGTTATCAAGCAATAAACCTAGCTTATTTATTTGGAGCTAAGAAAATAATCTTGTTAGGATTTGATATGAAGCGCGGAGAGAATAAAAAAGCTCACTGGCACGCAGATCACCCGGGAATCTTAAACAAAGATATTCCAGTTAAGACTTGGATTAAAAACTTTATAAGATTAGCAGAAGATCTAAAAGTAGAAGGCGTTGAAGTTATAAATGCGACACGAGATACAGCTCTGGAATGTTTTAATAAACTTAACTTAGAGGATGCCCTATGCTTAAACTAATAACCGCACCAGACGAACCAATAACATTAGAAGATGCCGCAGAGTTTATGCGCGCAGAGTTTTCAACTTCCGAAGAAGATTTAATTAATACTTTAATTACCGCAGCAAGGCAGATGTGCGAAGATTATCTCTTTCGCAGAATCGGAGTTCAGACAGTTGAGTTAAGAGATAAAGGTTTTCCTACTAATAATGGACCGATCATTCTTCCATCCCCACTTATTTCAGTTGAATCAATAAAATATCTCGATGTTAATAATACAGAGCAAACTTTTGGTGCTTCTGAATATGTTGTGAGCGACGCAGAGCCCGGAATGATTATTCCTGTAAATTCCTGGCCAGCAACATCTCAATCTGGTGATTCTTTGAGAGTAGTTTTTATCGCAGGATATAGCGCACCCGGGAGCCCTCAAGAATCTGAATTATTACCTTCTACAATAAAGACAGCAATGTTTATGCAGATTGCTGATATGTATGAAAATAGAGAAGCGCAGGTTGAAAGACCTTTAACTGCTAATCAGACGATGACTAATCTCTTATCTCCTTATCGTCTAGAAATGGGGTTTTAGTGCAAGCAGGCAAGCTTAATAAAAAAATAGTTATTTCTCAACTCGTTACCGGCAGTCCGGCTGTTGATGAATTTGGTCAACCTAACACCAGCTGGGAAGTATTAGACACCGTCTGGGGGGCTGTAGAGCCTCTATCCGGGCGTGATTTCTGGGCGCAACAGCAAGTTCAGAGTGAGATTACAGGAAAGATAAGGATTCGATACCGCAATGACCTTAAACCCGGAATGAAAGCGGTATATAATAGTAAAACTTATATGATTTTAACTATCATTGACCAATTAGAAGAACATAAAGAATTACAGCTAATGATTTCGGAAGGTGTTATAAATGGCTGATATGGTATCTATTAAAATTGAGGGATTACAAGAGCTTGAAAAAAAGATGATTGCTCTTGGTCCTAAGATTGGAAGAAAAGCTTTAAAAGGCGCACTTGTCGCAGGGGCAGTAGTAATAAGAGAAGAAGCGAAGAGATTGGCTCCTGCATTAACTGGAAGATTACGCAAGGCGATGTATGTTAAGAAGATGTCAAAGCCTAATCCTTATAAAGAAAATGTTATCTTCGGAGTTAGGCACGGTAGAAAGATGTCAAAGAAAGATCTTGACGCTTATTACTGGTCTTGGCTAGAATTTGGAACTAAATTTATTAAAAAGATGTCCTTTGTAGAGATAGCATTTAAAAATAAAGTGAATGAAGCATTAGAAAGAATAAAAGTAGTCCTTACTAAGAAGATAATATTATTAGCAAAGGAAAAAGTATGATACAAGCAGATTTATATAAAGTCTTATCTGAAAGCCAAACAATAAAAGATATTGTATCGACGAGGATTTATCCTTTTGAGATGCCGCAAGGGGGCATTGTTCCGGCGGTAGTCTATACAATCAATAACATAGATCCAGTAAAAAGTCTTTCAGGAGAAAGTGGTCTTGACAATGGCTCGGTTGAAATTATCTGTTGGGCTAAAGATTATTCAGCTTCGCAACTTTTAGCTACAGCAGTACGTTCCGCATTTGTCGCTTCTGGCGTGGGTATTGTTACAGATACTATTCAAGATACAAGAGATGAAGAAACCAGGAACTACGGTGTTGTTATGAATATAAACATTTGGTCAATCTCTGGTGTTGGAGTAACTCCACAAAGTCTAAAAGACCCAATAGGATATATGGTTCAGGCTTTATTTACTGGCGATGGAGTAACAACAGAATTTACTTTACCTAAATTTAGAGCAGGCAGTTTACTGATATTCTTTAATGGCAGATTAGCCAAAAAAGGATTAGAAGCAGATTTGACCGCTGCGTATTGGGAAAAGACTACACGTGATGGATTTGTTTTCAGAGTAGCACCAAAGGGAGGATCTTATAAAGATGAATTGTTGGCGTTTTATGCGAAAAATTAGTCTTGCTTTAGCATTAGTTTTATTTCTATCCTTTAATGCTTCCGCTGATTATCAAATTAAAAGTGATGATGTTCGTGTTGATTCTTCTTTATTTTCTGGTGTATTATCCTCAACTGATACAGATGTCCAAAAAGCTCTTGAAACATTAGATAGCACTCCTGCCTTCTCTGGTGAGCCATCTTTAGGTAATCCCACAGTCAATGGTTATGTTTTATCAAGTACCACCGCAGGGGTTAGATCTTGGATCACTCCACAATCCGGACCACAGGGTATTCAAGGAGTAAAAGGAGATAATGGAAGCAACGGGACCAACGGTACAAATGGTGTTGCTGCCACAATCGCAGTAGGTACTGTTTCTACGGGTTTAGCAGGC
>JBBACM010000110.1:0-3909 GCA_041657045.1 Minisyncoccota bacterium | reverse complement strand
CCCCGGCGATACTTGCAGTTGTTCCCTTGACGTGCGGAACAACCGTGTCGGATCCACCCGCGTCTGCATATGCAACGACCATCCCGGCCTTGATTGCGGCCCCGGCCTTAACGGACCGTGCATTTCTCTGACCCTGATCGCAAACCTGCGTGATTTTCGGGAATGTGCCAATATCTGCCATGATCACACGCTCCTGATAGTGCCGGCCTTCCGGTCAATGGCGATCCGTGCATTGATGGGCTCTTCGAGTTCCTTGCCGGGTGTGCCGTCAGTCTTCGGGGTTCCGTCCTGCTCCAGTGCATCGATGCGGGCTGCCTGTGCTTTCACAAGCTCGGAGAGCTCCTTGATCGAGCCCGGAAGTGCGGAGAGTTCCTTCGGGATCTCTACCTTAACCTCGGTGGGCTTCTGTGCCTTTGCGGCCTCAAGCTCCTTGGTGAGCTGTTCGACCTTTGCTTCGAGTTCCTTGGTGTCTGCCATAGTTTCCTGCTCCGGCTCTGGTGCCGGGAGTTCTTCTTTCGGTGATTCGGGAACGATCGCGGGCTCTTCGTTTACGCGGCATACCTTACACGCGCCTTTGTTGACGTGGGCATAGCCGTAAAACTCAAGCGTCTTTGATTCCATCCTGCCGGTGATCGGGTTATATTCCTCCTCACCGCCATGTTCAACCGAGAGAAATTTAATCTGTTTCCGCTTGACGAGTTCCTGCATCGCACGGCCTGACGGGTTATCGCCATAGACGAGAATGTCGGAAAGGATCGCGTTGTGAACGGCGCCAGTATCATCGGCAAACTGCCCGAAGTGCGGGTTAATTGCCTCGCTTACTTCGTTGGATTTGTCGCGGGGCTGTCCCTTGAGGTGCCGGTTAAATCCGATCTTCTTTCTCCAGTTAGCGGCAAACTCTTGAAGTGCTTTTGCGGTGTAGAAAAGCGGGGTCTGTACTGCTGAGTCTGTCCATTCCCCCTCAGCCAGTAACGGGGCATCCTTGATCAAAAGATCGCCGTTCTCCAGCTCGTACAGTTGGGGAGTGACAAAAGGAGTGCGTATCTCACGCATATCTGCAAGTACCCGAATATAAGACGCTGGCGGGGAGCCCTTGCCGGCGCCTCCGGTGTTGATCGGTGTATTCGGGATGGTAATAGGATTGCCCTTTTCAGGCATACACTAATTATTGACGATAGGTATAATACGGTTTTAGATTCACATTTGGTAATTTACTAAAAGTTAGTGTTGAAGATTGGATACTGCGGCACTATATGCGATTGCCGCATCAATCTCCGTTTTGAATCTCCCAATATTACGACTTTTTCCATTAATTTTAATCTGCGCTCGCCACCTATTAGAGTCAGTCTCAAAAGAGACCCCGGGGTATATGGAAGTTTTTTTAATATGTAAATTTTGTAGATTCTGCCTACGAGTAACGATCCTTAAATTCTCTCTCCGGTTATCAAGACCATTTCCATTAATGTGGTCGGTATCCATGCCTTTTGGGGTGTTTATAATTGCGGAATGCATTAAAATCAATTGACGATTTCCATTAACCATAGGAGAACTTCTACCGGCGTAACAAAGGTTTCCTGCGGTCATAACATACCATGAATGATTGGAGAGATCATCATAATCCCCATCGTCAACTAATGCCACTTTTCCGCGGGTAAGAGGGATTTCCCTCATTGGGCCTTCGCCTTCCAATCCGGATTCTTGAACAGTTTGCGGCACACCGGGCAGGTGATCCATCGGGCTTTGCCTTTGTAGGTCCATTCGTGCTTGCAGTCTCCACGCGGGCAGGTTGTCATGATTGATTCTCCTTTGCTAATTCCTCTGATTCTAACCTTTCGGCTGCCCATTTCATAACGTGCGAGAGTGCGGAATATTCTGTGTCCCCATACCCTGCCGAAATCACTCGAAGTAGGATCTTTCTAAAAACGGTATCACAAATGATCTCGTGCCCCCGCTGAGTGAGTGGGGATCTGGGTGCCGTATTGGGTAAATTATAAACCCCTGCCCTGTATCTGATCGCGTTAGCTGCGGCATGGGGGGTATAATGTTCTTCAAAATCCTTGTCCGTCCATTCGTGCTTATTTGTTCCTGATGCGGCCTGAATTCCAGCATGTGTTATTTTTTTACCCTGGGATAAGGTAAGGAAAATATAATCGAACATCTTTTTGCGGATTGGAGACGTTCGTTTGAGAGCTATGAAGGGGATATCCCCGTGTATTTTGCCCACGCGCTGTAAATGAGATACCGTAAGGGATGAATAAATAAAATCCTCATCGGACAGACCCGCATCCAACAGTTCTTCAACCACCTCTTTATATTTGGTATACCGCATGACGGACTCGCGGGACAATCCCAGACCGCATTTTCCCCCAGTGATAATCGAATTTATAACCCCAGAGCAGTTCGTTTTCGTCATGCTACATACTTAATCGTTAATACTTAAAAAAGGTTATTATTTTCTCTTCCCGTTTCCCTTCCGCATATCGGGCGCTTTCTTCTTCTCTGGTTCCTGCGAGAGCACGGGCAACTCTTCCGGCACGGCCCCCACCATCGTTGCCTCGCGCCGCTCCATCATCTTGATCGTGTCTTTCACCGTCTCAGCGCTGCGATACCCTCCGTTAAGGTGAGCGTACCGGTCCGAGAGGTGCCGAGCAATCACCACCGGGAAATAGCCGAGTTTATGCAGTTCCCAGATCTTCCGCTGCTCTTCTTCTTTTACCGGGTAGCCTTGCGCCAATTCAATCAATCCTCATCAATTTGTCCATTATATCTTCATCCGGATCAGCAACTTTTGATTTGATTTTTATTGGCGTCAATTTAATTACCTCCTTCAATCGCATTCGCCATGTTCGTTGCCTCGTAGAGCGCAGCTGTCTTTCCTGCGATATTGTACTGGTACCCGCCTGTTGGGAGTTTCGTGTACTGGAACCGGTTGATCACCGTGTAGAGCGGTTTCCCTTCAGCGTCTCGCAGGCACACGAAGCCACGGGCCGGACGTTCCAGCAATACGATCACATCATCGCGGGTGAGCGTGTCGAACCGCACCGCAGGATCATCGAGGCTTATATGCAACCGCCTCCCCGCATCGGTAATCAGGGTCTTATCGTAGAGCATAGGACTTGGTGAGATCCCGGGGTTGTGATCCATGTACCAGTTCATCGGGTCGAGCCGGCCAGTCTGGATAAAGAACCGATCGCGGTTATTCAGGATCTCGTAGAGGAGCCGGTCGAATGGTTCCGCTGCCTCGTCCTGGTGCCAGAAGATCAGGCCGTAAACCCATATCTTCCAGAGTTTTTCCCGCCGTTCGTTTGACTGGTCACAATCATACCAGCATTCCTTTGCGATATCGTAGAGGATCTTCTGGTTGCCAGTGAGGTTGTCGATCCATGCCTGCGGGATATCGGGCATGATCTGCACCATCTTCCGCAATGGCTCTTTCATCAGCCAGTGGAACATGATCGTCGCTGTGCTCGCCTTTTCCCATTCTGGGGTCCAGTTCAACCCGTCGATATCTCCCGATGTACCCATCCATTTAAGGATCTTGTTCCGGAATTTGATAAGTAGTGATTTAATCATGCTCGTGCCTCTCGGTATATTGCCCAACATCGACAGCCGGGGAAGCGCGGGGGTTCCTGATCTCCCGATGGGAAATCCTCATCGATGGGTATCCATCCTGCCGCGCTGTTCGCCAAACACCCGTCTGATACCTTCCCATCCCCGCTATTCTGCCAGCTCTTTTCCATCTTCACGCCACCGTCTTGGATGGACTGTGCGAAAATGTGATTTCCGGTCTCATACGCACGGGCGCTCTCGGTTACTGCAATGAGCCGGGCGCGGTCCCTGCTGATCGGACCGTCGAATAGTTTCTGGATCTCCTGCCCGGCTTGATTATACGACCATCCTTCATCAAGA
>JBBACM010000109.1:0-3921 GCA_041657045.1 Minisyncoccota bacterium | reverse complement strand
CAAACTGGAAACAGTTGTTGAACATCAGCTCTGAGTTTGGAACACTTGAACATATTGTCTATGGTGATATCCTTTGGAAGAAGAAGATTGATAAGCAAAATCTTGTTACCATGCAACAGATATTGTTAAGCAATGGTGGTGATATAGATATGCCTATAAAGGACGTATTAGCTTTTTATAAGTTCAGAGAAGACTATCAGCTTATTCCCTTGCTTATCGAGGCTTCTCTTGCATATCAAGACCCTATTACGGGTAGTTGGCTAACAATGACCATAGACTTTTTATGCAAGATGGTTGTGACCACTAAAGTTAAAAAAGAAGTATTAGTAGGTCAATACTCAAGGGGTGACAAAAAAGGTCAGGATAAATATGAAACAGTTACCGAGGAAATCAAGGAAGAGCGAATTGTTGTTATTGACTTTAAGAGTAACTTCTTTGATAAGAGCAAGAAAAGTTTCTATGAAGTTCACAAAATGCAGTTAATGGCTGCTAAGTTAGCCGTAGAGCAGAACTTCGATTTAAAGGTAGATGGGGTTTATAACTACGCCCCTAATTCATGGCATACACAGCCAAGCTATACACTGTATGAGCATAAGCTGACTGATGAAGATTGGGCTGTATTTAATGCCTATTGGAACTTAGCCCAGGTTAAGAAGATTAATATACCAAGCGGCAAGTTCTTATTAGCTGATAACCCCAAAGACAGTACAGATTTTAGAATATTGAGTTATGAAGAATATGTAAAAGAAAAACTAATAAAAAAAGAAGATGAAAATAACAAGACTAAGTTGTAAAGGTAGAAAACTCGGAGAGCAACGAGTGATAACCAAATTTGCTTTCTTACCTACAGGTACTCGTAATAATGAGGACATTAGGTGGTTTGAGAAAGTTAGGATACTCCAATCGGTGACTGTTTGCCCTTGGGATACAGGTAGAAATAAATGGACAAATGAATACTTCGTATGAAACTGATAACTGATGATACAAACTCTTGGGGGACTTCTCTTTCAGATTTCTCCCCTGAGTACCAAAATATCAAGTGTTGGAACGTACTTCAATTCTTTACTCTTAACGGGCGTAAATCAGTCATAAAGAAAGATAACATCATCCCAATACCTTTCCTACGGTTAGCATTATATAGCCCACAAGAGAAAAGATACTACTATAAAGAGTATCAGAAGTATAATATAGAGTCTATGTACTTAAGGCGGCTTGAGTCCAATGAAGATATGGATAAGCTCAGACGTTATATATCTGATGGCAACCTATACCTGCTACTTAGTGACGATCAAGTAAAGGATACTACTGCTATGCTTGAAAGACTTTACAAGTCACACTACATAGGAGTAGGCAAAGTACCATATAAAATCTGGCTAAGGCTATTGGCAGCATATCTTGACTATGAGGACTATAAAGACTATGGGGTTAATCTTGTAGGCTTCCGTACCGTTTGTAAAACTTTTGAAGATTCTATAAGAACACTTTGGGAACAATGTTACAAAAACTAAGATTATGAACCCCAAGAATCATATTCCTAAGTACTATTTAGCACAGAAGCATTTTATTATGAAAAAGAAAAAACTTGAACAGAAAATCATCAATCTTGAATCTACTATTGTAACCTTATACAGGAACATAGATATCCTTTGTGGGGATAATCAAGATGAGAAAGCACAAATTATGATGGATAGGCGTATAGCAAAAGAGTTATCCGACTATCTCTTTTTTGGTGACGGTAAAATAAAAGAAGATGAATAGAAAAGAATTCTTCAAGAAATTAGGACTTGGTGCATTAGTGGTTGCTGTTGCACCGAAAGTGTTGGCTAAAAAGGAGTATGTTAAGTGCGAAGACCATAGCCACTTAGAACCTATAATGGATCGTGTAAATAAGTTAATTGCCGATGGAGACTTAAAAATAAGAATGCAAGACTGGCATTACACAGAGGGTTCCGAAGATGAATTCCGTGCTATAAACAATATGATTAACGATGAACTATTTCCGCTATGAAAAAGTATTCCCTCATTTGCACCCTCATTTATTCCCTCATAGTAGGCTCACTAAGCCCGCTTAAGTCCCAAACTATCTTCACTTCTTTCCAACCTGATGATAGAGGAATAGGTATCGGTTATAGAACCGATAAGGGGTATATATCGGTTTCGCATGGAGAATATAAACTTAATAAAGGCTATATGGAGCATAGTAAGATAGCCTTTGGTGGGGTTCTTAGTCCCAAATATAGCATACATTCGGGACAATCATTTGTTACAATAGGTTTAGCTTTACACTCTTATAATAAGCAAAGCCCACAAGAGTTCCAAAGAATAGTCACTTATCCTCTTTCACTTGAATTAGGAGCAGGCTCTTCTCTTGATAGGCTGACAGTTGGGTTCAGATATGATATTCTAAAAAACGAGAGCAGTCTTGATGTGGGAATAAAGTTTTAATGCCTATCTTTGTAAGAAAATGGAAGAATCTTATCCATATAAAGAATGCTACACATGCAAGTTCTTAGATGACTGCCCACACCCCGATCTATCAGACGGAGAACTGAGTCTGCCAATGATACCTGATGAATGCCCAAAGCCTATTTCAGTCATGAAAGCAACTATGAAAAAACATAAGGTCAACCATGAACTTCTTAGAAAAAATTAGCTACCTTTGCACCGTTAAGGACAAAGAGCCTGCAAAAGAATCAGTAAATGATATGAAAGATTTACTCTTATCGGTCTTGGAAGACTACGGTACAGCATGTGTGAACCTTTCTTACTATGCTAAGAAATGTGGTTATGAATATCCTGAGACCGTAGACATTGGTGGCTGGCTTAAAATGCCTATCTTAGTTCTCAAGCCTACTCTTGGGGACATCGTGGTATTTGGAAAGAACAAGCCCACTAATGTAGGGATATTCATATCAAGATCAGAAGGATTAATTTATACACTTGAGGTTAATAATGGGATAGAACTTAAAGCCTATCCAATAGAATCAGTTTTAGGATATCGAAAGTTACACAAAATAGACACAAATGATAACGATTAAAAATAAATGGTTGATAGTCGCTCTTACTATCACTTTAGCGGGCACTTTGACCCTTGGTTGGTATTGGGGTAAGGCCAGAGGAGATCGTGCCTCTACGGACACGATAAACACCCTCAACGGGCTAATAAAAGAATATGTCATAGACATAAATGGATTGAAGAAACAAGTATCAGAGAAACAACAGTTGATACTATCACAAAAACAGGCAATAGACATTCACTTGATTGAGAAGTCTGAGCTTAAAAAGCTACACTTCAAAGCCGTCAATGAAGTAACCCAGCTAAAGGCACAAATAGCAATACTTAAAGACTCTCTTACTCACACAGGAAACGTAGTAATTATCGAGCCTTGTGATTCAGTAGGCTATTCCTTCCCTGTAATAAAACTACCATTTACATTTAAAGATGGTAATGAGGATTATACCTTAAGCGGGGGATTCTCTGAAACAGGCATAATGAACATTGATTTAAATGTGCCACTTGTCTTGGATATTTGGACAGGTATCCAAAAGGGTTCAAAGGATTACAAGGTAGTTGTTACCACACCTAATAAAGTTGTGAAGATAACAGAGCTAAGGTCGGTTAAGTTAGACTTGCCAAAGGTTAAACGGTGGGGTATCGGTGGTAGTATTGGCTATGGTGTTGGCAAAGACGGGCTTACACCTTTCGCTGGCTTAAGCCTTAACTATTCTTTCATACGCTTCTAATGCCAAAATCCCAGCATACATTAAAAATGTCAGGATTTAAGTAGCATCACTACCAATATTGAATATTTTTTAATGAACTGTTCAATCTTCTCGAATGGTTCATTATCTTTTTCCGCCTTTTCCTTTTTTGCAGCCCATGTTAAATAGTTTTTAAATTATGAGAATACGCCTTCCATC
>JBBACM010000108.1:908-3924 GCA_041657045.1 Minisyncoccota bacterium | reverse complement strand
ATCGTTGTGGGGCCTTTGGCTTCAGACACCGGATCCGCGCCCCGCGTCGTTTCCGTGCCTCGATCGGGCACTCCTTCAGATTGCAGCACAACGATCCTGACATCCCGCACTTGTTGCCGAGGATCTTTTGCACAATGACGTGATCACATAAAATACAGTCGTGGTGATCAAACGGGACAACATGATCGGGCTCGTTCTGCCGGATCTGATCGGCGAGTGATGGGTGCACTGGAAGATCTGTAATAGGTAAAGATCCGGGCTGCGCACAAAACTTCCCATAATTTTTTGATCCTCGCTCTGGCCTTGTAAGTGGCTTTTCTGTCATCAGCCCACCACCTTTTCGACATAGCATTTTCCGCCGTGCTGGGACGCAATCATTTCAGTGAACCAGTAATCCCAGAACTCGCGGTTGTGGTTCGTCTTTGAGTGGCACGAATTACAGAGGGGCACAAATAACGGAACCGCACCATCGCAGCACACTTTTTTATTGTAGGTCACATGATGGATACTAAGTTTATTCCCATTTTCCTCTTCTGACATCCCGCACTCAACGCACTTGTGCCCGAAAAATGCCCTCACACGCTCTTTAAATTCATTATTGAACTTCGGGCAGTAAGGTTCAAACGAGATCCCGCCTTTCCACGCCGGGCCTTTCTCCCCTTTTTTTGCCTCAGACATTTTCCTCCGCGTCTCTTCAGTGAAGGATCTTCCTTTCATTGCCGCCGAGAGTTTCTCCTTGGTCGCATCAGAGTGGCGCTTTCCTTTTTTTGCCTCAGAAAGTTTTCTCCTGTGCTCTTCTGTGAGGTGCGTCCCCCTCTTCGGTGAGGGTTTCCCGAAATTTGGATTATTTTCACCCATTTTCGCCTCACTAATTCTCTTTCTGTGTTCTTCAGACTTTGGCCTTCCCTTGAGTGCTTCAGATACTTTTAGACGGTGCTTTAATTCCCTTATTGGATCTGCACAAATACCCTGAGTCATTTCAACTCCTTCGGGCACATCCCGGTCTTCACCAGGTTCTCGCAGAAACAATGCGGGCTGTTATGCGGTCTGATCGTGCACACCCGGGTGCCATCTGCAAGCGTGAAGAAGTCGGTGCAATTGGAGGGTGTCATGGCATGTACACCCCATCCCCTTCATTGAGTGCTTGATCAAGTGCTGACGATACCTTGAATGAGTTTTTTATCAACGGTTTTGACTGGAATATTTTTTGCATCTCGTCATCATCAAAGTCGCAACCACCGCGCTTTTTATTATCAAACTTACATCCGTGACATTGTGTGTGAGGATTTTTATCCCCCCAATTGATGCAGCCCGAGCGCCATGTTGCAAGCACCCCATCATCGATGATGTACTCAGTCATCCGCTCACGCCCTTTTTCTCGCGCTTGCTGGTAGGACGTGGCGCTGGAACGTACACGAGCGATCCAACAGGGAGAGTTACGTGTTCGTAACCTTTAATGATCTCCAAAAATTCATACAGATCCCCCTTTTTGGGGTTTGCACACTCGGGGACAGCGATCCGGTGCCCCTGCTTCTTGTCACCTACGACAGAATATGATTTGTTTTTCATGGTTTTTGCACTTCCTGATTTTCTGATGGTATCTCTCTAAAAATAGGGTAACTGACAGTTACATGCTCGTGCCACAATTCAGACTCTAAATTTTTCTTGAGGGTCTCAACGCTTTTTTTATCCTCTGTAAATCCGTCTATAGTTATTGAAAAATAATATTTGTGTTTCATTTCAATCACGGGTTGTTCATTCGTAATATATCCGTTTCCGGTTGGTCCAAATATAATTCACAGCATCGTTAAGAGTTTCGATTATTTTCTCGTTCTCCGATGGCCAACCTACAACACGGATATCATAGTCTCCGGTTTTGTAGTACCTTCCATCAACAGTATTTTTGATTTGGTCTTCGGCAACGAAGGTTACAAGTCCATCGGCCATGACCATACTATCCAAGTCGATCCCTTGCGATACGATCCCCGTGTGCTTGATCAATCGTGCACGGATATCCGCTTTTGTTCTGATCTTTGGCATTAACATCTTACTTCACATCCTTTGTATACATACCATACGGTGCATAAGTATTTAATACTTCCGTATGGTTGTTTTACCGTCTGAAAAGAGGGATTAATATTGTGACTTCTGGGGTAGCATTACCTGATCCGGTGCAAGATCCCGCTTCAGCCCGCAAGCGTACAGCACCGAGGCCCGCCACGATATACGCGGTTCGCTGTGACCGTTGCCGAGATTATACTGGTACTCGCGCCCGTGCTCCATCCCGCGCTTGGTGAGCCGCCAGAGCCGGCCCTCACGGTATTGGAAAGGCCGCCACTCTCCATCTTCCCGGTAGTTCTCCAACCACTTGTTGAGCCGTTCCGGGGTCAATCCCGGGTCATTGCAAAGCGACACGAGGCCAGTCACATTATACCAACCAGTTTCTCCGTGAACGATGTTTCCCACCGATTGGAGTTCTGATGCAAGTTCCGCCTTTCCATGCTTACGGAGGATCACCGCCTGGAACGATTCAGGAGATCTCCCGCAGATAACCGCCAGTTCACGGGCCTCTTCCAGTTCGGAGCAGATGTCTTGACCGGCCGGGATAGTTACAAGTTCCTTTTTTCGGTACATCTGTACCAGTTCGGGGACCCACCGCTGGAAGCGAAGGATAGCCTCTTTTGCACGCGGATTCTTCAACCGATCGGTATTGAGCCGGCCAATGAGTGTGTAAAGCCCCCTCTCATTCACGCAGATCTCTTGTATCTCTCCCGTCGGATACGTTACGTATTTCTCCCCTGACATGCCAGCGAAGAGATCTTTATTACGTTCGATCTGATGCGAGAGCGTGTCTTTACTCACTCCCCATGCTTCCGTGAGGTCCGGTAAGGGGAACCAGAATTCCCCCGATTCGTTGACGACTTGAATAGGCGTCCCCTCAAATAGGTTGGCAATCTCTTCGGTCATGGTTTCACATCCACATAATTAAACAGGATATTGTTGATCTCCGTTTCCG
>JBBACM010000108.1:0-898 GCA_041657045.1 Minisyncoccota bacterium | reverse complement strand
TAATCGCTGTCCTCGGCATGCCCGAAAACTTCCAAGTCTTCAGGTATTGTTTTGAGTTGTTCGATCAATTCTTTGACTTTCATTTTTTCACATCCACATAATCAAACAGGATATTGTTGATCTCCGTTTCCGGTTCGCAATCGTTCATCTCACAAAACATATCGACGAACTCCTGCTCAGTCTTTAGTGGGAACCCCTCAAGCACGACCTCCGTCAAGTAGATTGTAGCAGGATGTTTTTGCCTGATCTCTTGCGGGATATTTCGGATCGGCCTCCTGATAATATCATCAACCGGCTCGAAGTTTGTTTCAAGGATCACGATCGGCCCCATCCTTACGATCTTCCCGCTTTTCCCGAGTCCCTGGCACTGCTCGCATCCCATGAGCACATCGCCGGGTTTCAGGTTCTTCCATGTCGGACCTTTGGCATTCCCCCGGCGCGTGCGGTGCTTTTGCCGGGCCCGGAATTGGGGGATGGTAGCGGTAAAAGAGATATTCCGCATCAGGACACCCCGGCTTTCATCAGCGTATCCGTGTCCTTGATAGCCCGTGCAATAATAAGATCCATCGCCGTATCAAAATCCATCGTGTCCGGCGTTGTGGTGATTGCGAATACGTCAGCGCACGCTTTGAGAGTTGATTGCAGCACGATCAGTTTCTCGTTGCGGGGTTGGAACGGCCTGCCACCTCCGCCCCCGTGCTGTGATACCGGCCAATCTTCCGGCTTCTTGAAGTACGTTTGATCGATGACCCGCCAGTACTCCCCGGACTTCTCCGCGCTGATCGAGACAAAGAACCACTGCTTCAGCCGGGCCATGCTGTCATTCAGCGGACCGGCCCACATCATGGGGTGCCGCACACCGGCCTTATCCTTGACCTCGATCGTGTGCGTTCCCTGA
>JBBACM010000107.1:0-3957 GCA_041657045.1 Minisyncoccota bacterium | reverse complement strand
TGATTGGGCGACTACCATATCGCACCATTCTAATATTCTTTTAATGTCATCACGTGCTGTGTCGTATTGGGAAAATATCTCGACTTCAGCTAACCCTAACTTTTTAATCATTGCGGCTGGCTGTCTCGCCCGCCACCACGCACAACCTGAATGGTTGACACTAAAGAATATTTTAAGCATTTAACTCCTTTTTAAGCTAACTGATAAGTTACCGTAATACCTTTGCAATCAATACCACTTAAACGATATGCTAAACCATTTGCTAAATAAGCATCAAACAAATATGTTTGTCTTAACCCATTATCAATTATCGCAACGGCTGATGCTGAAGAACCTACTGCATCCGCTACTGCTGCTGCACTTGCTGTGTCGCTAATAACAAGGACTGAACCAGCTGCGGCTGTGTTTGTAATACTAACAGTATGTAAATATACTGGAGCAGCGGCAATCTGACCTGTAGCTGTTGCTGAGGCAATTAAAGCATAAGTATAAACAGGGGCTACTTCTAAAGCACCACTTGATAATACGTCAGCTGTATTTGAATCATTTACTTCGTCAGCAATAAAAAACTTAGCCATTTTGTGTAATCTCCTTAACCACATTAATAATATTTGTAATTGGGTCGGTCTTACCGTCCCATAGTTCGTCTCTTACCACCTGTTCTCGTTCCGACTTCAAGGCATCAGGATTAGTAAGTTCCTCATCTATTGTTTTCTCTATTTCAGAAAGTTCAACCCTTCTGACCCCTTTAGTTTTAACCATTTCTACTGAAGAATAATCTATACCGCCGTAGTTTTTATATTTAAATCCGTCAACCATCACACAGGGAACTCCCATTGCCATCGCCAGCAATTGGAATGTCCCTTCTTCCATACCCACCACACAATCAGTTACCTGGAGTAAACTAATACAATCAGGTAGATGTGTCTTGTTTACCTGTACAGTGCTTATTACATCACCTAAATAAAGACGTTTATCATGTATAGCCGTTAACTTGGCTATTAAACGCCACTCTTTATTGAAGTTGTAATACGGTATGGAACCTTCGGTTGCAGATGTTGGCTCTACTTCCCATGCGTTCCAATGTTCCTTTAGCTTGTCAAAATTCTTTTTTACCTTTTCTGCTGACTTACTTAATTCAATTGATTTTAGTTTCCAGTAAGCAATTATATTTTCTGGTTCCTCATGACCCGTGACTACTGGAATAAAGACTATGTTCTTTCCGTCGTGATTTTCTGTGGGTTTAATAAATGAAACTAGTGGCGAACCAGTTATAACCGCCCTATCTGCATACCCAGCACGCTCAAGTCTTTCGTAATCTTTAATTCCCCAACAACAAAATTTATCTGCTTGCATGGGAAAAGCGTTTGGTTTTAGGTAATCATTGGTTGCTGCCCTACCGTGCTGAACAACTACCACTGGCTTATGAAGATATTCCTTGTTTATCCTGCAAAGTTCTAACATATCCCCACGAACATCTTGCCATATCAAAAAACAATCTGCTTCACGTGCATCATCTGTTATGTCAAATTTATCTCTTACTGGTGCTAAAATAGAATTGAAATCAGCTAAGTATATTTTCATAAGTATGCTGTATTAACCTACAGTTTTTTGTTAATAAGGATTTAAACCTCTTGTCTTTGGGGTTAATGTTAAAATATATTCTCTCTTTACTTCTGCCGCACTGACATATCAATGCCTCGACTATGTTTCTAACCAAGTAATCATATCCTGGTAAAACGTGTATTCCTATTTCGTGCCTATCTGTTTCATAAAAATTACCAACTCTTTTTCTGTCCACAAATATAATCGCATTAACATTAAACGGAAATTCTTTTTGATAATTAATATGTTCTTTATATGTAGGAACGCAACGGTGGCTTATAGATTCACTTTTAGGGCGTTGTTTTAATAGTCTGTATAGAAACTTGTAGTCTTTTTTATTAACAGGTTTTATTTCAATGCTCATAAAACTTCCCTATATGCCTCAAGTTGCCTTATACTTTTTACAAGCAATTTCATTTCTAATGGTTCTAAAGAACAAATCTGGTCGCAACCATCAAGCCCACGATAAGTAGTAAAGTGTTTCTCAATTACTTCTGCACCTAATCTAACCGCTTCTATACTAGCCCATATTCCTGTTGAATGGTCAGAAAACCCATAAGGCAATTTAAACATCTCAGCCATCTTTGTCATCCGCCCAAAGTTCAAATCTTTAACCTTAGTTGGATAATCAGTAACACAATAAAGTAATGTTACGTTTTTACCTAAAATATCCAGTGCCGACTTAACCACATCTGTGTTATGTTTTCCTGTGGACATAATTACTGGTTTATTAGTCCTGGCGATTGCTTTCAGTAATTTATGGTCAATAACTGACCGAGAAGCAACCTTGTACCTTGAAACTCCTATATCTTCCAAAAGAGCAACCGCCTCCTCATCGAATGGTGCTGCAAACCACTCAATTGGTGAATAATCAGCCAGAACCCTAAAGTTCTTATAACTAAACCAACCTTTTTGGCTATCTTTATAGGACTTAATGGTTCTGTCTCCATTATAAAGTCGGTCGGTATCGTAAATTTGGAATTTAACTGCATCGCAACCACAGGCGGTTGCTAAATCTATTTGCTGTTTTGCAACTTCTAAGTTTCCACAGGCATTTATTCCACACTCTGCAATAATAAATGTTTTGCTCATCATACCTTTCGAGTTGAAACTCGGAATTTGGTGTACATGTTAAAAAAGGCTTTTAATAGTCTTGAATCTTCCCAATACTCTGGTGGTCTTGAGTGATAGATACACGGTGGAATATGCCCTAATTTTCCCCACTTAGCTGGACTATGTCTATTCCAGTAGACGTTTTCATCTATGGATTCCCTATCTTCTTTTGCCGCCAACATTGCTTCATTAGCTTGGTCGGGGTGAAGTCTGAGTATTTCGTCAAACTCCATTTTTTCCTTATTCAATGCTTCAAAAAGCTTAGCGTCTTTGGTCATATCCACGGTCTTGCCGTCGAGTAGGTCTTGAAGCATTTTATAACGTAGACGACGCTGACGAAGGATTTTAGCCTTCGCATACATATCTTGAACTTCCCCCACATCGGGGTTTCTAAAATTAAATTTATCAGACATAGTTTTAAGTCGGGGTGTTTTAGGCACACCCCGTGAAGCCTTATTACTTAGGCTGTAGCCATGGCACTAAGTTTACCAGACGAACCTTGATTGAGATATTCCAATGTGTATTCGCTGATAATCTGAGCGTTCTTGCTATCACCCGTAATTGCTAACTGTTGTACAAATGGTTTTCTAAGATATGCAATCTTGAACATATCCATCTGTAACACAGGGACTACCGATTTAGGAATCCACCTATCAAGAACTACCGAAATAGTTCCGAAGTCAGACTCATAAGCAGTAATCGTATTTCTCAGTGTTTTTTCTTGCTGCATGTTAATATAACGAACATTGTTGCTTGAGAAACCACTGATTTTTCTTTTCTGGAACCCACCCGCAAACGCTACATCAGGTCTACCATTACCAGCTTCAAAGATAGTCTGAAGTAAGTTATTGAATAAGGTTTCAGTCAAGGCACAAGAAGTACCAGAACCAGTCTGTACGTTTGTAGTAATACAATCGATTAAACCAGTTAAAGCACGTCCACCTGTAGCACAGGTAGAGCCCATACCACCAGTTGAAGAAGTAGAATTTAGTAAAATCTGCTCTTGCATAATCTTTACTATCTTCATAGCTTTTTCTAACTGGTAAGCATATTCTGACTCTAAACCAAATGAAGAAGTCGACTCCTGTGAACCAGAAATACCGAAAGTATATTCAGTAATCTGTGTCCAGTTATGAAGTCTCGTCCTTGCATCTACTGCTCTTGGCGTTGCTTCTGCACCTTCTACAGCCGCCCCACCAGTCCCGGTTCCGGACTCTAGGGTATCTTGAAGCCACTCAT
>JBBACM010000106.1:0-3959 GCA_041657045.1 Minisyncoccota bacterium | reverse complement strand
CACGATTCATATACTATACGTGTTCTTATAAGTATTTAAAAATAATGTTTTTTTTTTAATGGCGTTCACCAAATCTTCGTTGTACGTCATCATTTCTTATCATTTCCACAATTCTTTTGATAATCTTCTGACATGTACCAACATTCTTCTCCCATATCACAACAATATTTTTCTGCACATTCTTCCCATGTTAACTTAATACTGCGGCACCGTGGGTAGTAGGGTTTGAAATTCAGTGTGTTCATTCTTTGTTCCTCCACGCTTTTATTCAAGTTACATCTCCTATGTCTTACAACGAATTTCGTTGTATTCGTTAATTATATCATCTTTCTTTTGTCCCAGTATTCCTTGTGTTACTTTCAACGTCTTCAATTGAAGACCCTCGAAATTCATTTACAACGCCGATCATTATTATTATCGCAAGAACTAATAAACGATATGACAATTCTATACATGCGAAATCTGCCGCTGCGTCATACTTTTCCATCATTCACCTAACCTCTGCTGCTGACTCTGCCCCCTCGGAAATTGAAATCCCGTTACCCGTAACCATTTTCCTTCTGGCTTTACTACTATTTTAGCGGGCTTCCGCCATGTGTGCCATTCTTTTAGTGCATCCTCCACAGTCTTTGCCGTTCCACCCATTTGTTTAACCATTGCTTCCGCCTTCTCTTTCGCGAACCCTGTGTGATTTAGACAGATCCATAGTGGTACCTCTTTTTCCATATTGTCGTAGAAGCTAATTTTCAAGCTATCGGTCTTACCGGGTTTGTGGTGACGGGTACAGTACATGTCTTTTACGTCCATGAGGTAGGGAGTTTGTTGTGAGGTAAGGACGGGACCGGAGTATGCCTCCGTCCCATGGGCCGCCGTGGCTTCCGGTATCTCAAAATCATATCCGCACGACGGGCACTTCATAATCCGAGCGTGGAAAATAACTTTGCATTCCGGACATTCCTTCATCGGAGGAGGCAATGGTTTACAATTGAATATATTGTTTTTCTTTGTAATTTCAATAGCATCGATAACACCAAATTTTAAAACATTCCCGCCGTAGTCCATTAGCAAGGTATCCTTTTTTCCTGGAAATGTGCGTGTGCCCCTTCCGACGACCTGAATATATTTTCCCGCCGATAACGTCGAAAAAAGTAAAACTATCATGTCCACATTTTTTGCATTGAAACCGGTCGAGAGAACCATGACGTTGCAAATACATCGGAGTTTCCCTTTCTTAAAATCATCAAGAATTTTATCGCGCTCGTCAAGTGGGGTATCCCCGGTAACAACTTTACAATCTATCCCATGCTTTTTTATCTCTGCACAAACGTGATGTGCATGATCAACACCACAACAATAAACCAACCATGCTTTTCTATCCTTGCCGTATTCCACAAACTCCTTGACTGCGAGTCGCACGAGTTCGGGATCGTCGGCAGCGTGAGCCAATTCATTACTTGAATAGTCGCCAGCACGAATATGTACCCCGGTCAAATCAATATTTTTTATACCACCTTTAGAAATAACAGGTACAAGATACCCATCTTCAATCAGAGTTGAGATTTCTGTAACATGTGCAATCCCATCAAATATTTTTTTATCTCCCTCTGTCAACAAGCCACTTTCGGTGCGAAAGGGCGTGGCCGTTGTCCCCCACAAACAGAAGCCTGGGTTAGCGATTTTCATATCTTTAAGAAATCTGCCGTACCGTGTGTCTGCACTACGAGGAATACTATGTGCTTCGTCTATAATGACGATGGATATCTTCGGAAATTGGAAGACCTTGTTGTAGACACTTTGGATACCCGCAAAAATTACCCTGGAGGTAAGATTACGCGATTGAAGCCCCGCCGAATAAATTCCAGTATTAATATGCGGAGCATTTGCTTTTAATTCGTCGTGGTTCTGCTGCACTAACTCACGAGAATGAACCACTACCATAATACGAATATTGGGGGATTCCTTTAATACTCGATCTACGAAGGATGCAATCACAAGACTTTTCCCCGCGCCGGTTGGCAAGATCACCAAGGGCGCATTGCCTTTGCCTTCCTCGAAGTAATTAAAGAGATCTTGTAATGCTTTTTCTTGGTAGGGGCGGAGAACCAACATTTAATCACCACCCCCACATTTGATGATATGCTCTATGGGATGTCTTTAACAAAGTAATTCCGTTGTTGACGTCCCACAATTCTTCACAGGCTTCCGCGTCTTCCAACGTTTTTATTTTGTATTTTGATATTATGGTAGAAAATTTAACAATGTGATGTGCTTCGAGTGGATTTTCCGAACTTCCAGAACAACCACTAAACCAATCTTTATAATCGTCTCTCTCAAATACTGCCTGTCTCCATATATTCATTTTAAAACATTCATGAATTTGCTTTCGAAACGGAGTTATCCCACCGTTCCACCTTGGGTTGTCTTCGCCCTTCGACTTCAACCCCATTTTTTTACGAGACGGTATAGTGTGCTTTCTTCCAGTAGACGCGGTTCGCAAAAATTCAATGTGTTCCGGATGTTCTCTCAAAAATTTTTTCTGTATCTCACTTGTCTTCTCTCTTTCTGCTGGATCTTCCCACCTTTTATTTGCAGAATTGCTCATCTTCTTTCGGGCAGTATCATCTCTTTTTTGTCCAACGTTTGCAATACTTAATTTAATGCGCGTTGATTCCGACACCGGGTGTCCCATCATACCCTCACTATGCTTTTTGTGATGGGTTGGATCTTCCGCATACAGTTTCTTTTGTGATTCACTCATCTTTTTTCTGGTTGCTTCAGAGGGGTGCTTCCCAGTATTAACTATAATTGAAGCATCTATCATTTCGCGGGTTGGTTTGTGACCAATACGTTTCATGGTGTCACTTAATTTTTTCTTTGTGGCATCGCTGTGTGGGCGTCTTGTTTTTCTCTTGCGTTTATACTCTGGATCTTTTTTCAATTTGTTATAAATTATGGATTTTTTCCTGCAGCATTCTTTACAACTAGCAACAACTCCTCCAATTCCTCGACCAAATTCATAAAATTCGGATAGTGATTTTTCTGTGTTACATGTAGAACATATTTTCGTCGACAAATTATTGGTAATTTTTCTATGATTAATTACTTTATCTTCGGAGTCTTTATAAAATTCCCCAACACATTTCTTACACCAATATTGAAATCCGTCCTTATTAGATCTATTCTTCCCGAATTCCCCGATGTCTTTTTCAACCTTGCACTTTGAGCATGTTTTTATAACCATCTTCAAGACGTCCCATCACAATGTCCAATCCCAATTTCCACATTATAAATCCCGTCTCCGCCCATGCTATCAAGCAACACGGCATTCTCAATGTGCTTTTTCTCTTCAACCTCTTCGCAAAACGCAAGCCACTTGTTTTCATTAATAATATAACACGGGTCGCTCACGACAAGTTTTCCGGAAGTGATATGAACGATTCCACTTCCGGAAACGGTTCCTTCCCAAGTGTTTTTGATCTTCCAGTTTATTTTATAATATCCCGGTGTGACATCGAAAATTTCTTGGAATTTTTCTTCGATTGGTTCGTGGTCTTTTCCATAATAATCAAAATCCGATATAAGGATCATTCCCGAATCTACACCGATTCCTTTTGCAATTAATTTATTCATGGTTTAACCCCGTTTCACATTCCGCTTTATCTTTACACTTCTCACAAAAGTAACCGTCTTCCACATATTCTATTCCGAAGCACGATTGTCTTGACACTCCGATTATTTCCGGTTCGTGCACAATCGAATTCTCGTGCCACACCTCTCCTTGTAAATTCTCATATAAAGATTTTATACTTTCTTTGTCTTCCGAGTAGCCTTCAATCAAAATCTTAAAATGAAATGTCATTTGTTAATCACCGTGTTTTTTTACCATTGTCATTCTAACCTCTCATAACAATCCCCACAAATTGTGTGATCAACTCCATATACATTCACGGTCTTAAATC
>JBBACM010000105.1:0-4041 GCA_041657045.1 Minisyncoccota bacterium | reverse complement strand
GAACTCATAGGCGTATTCTTTCATACATTCCTTTATCTGGTCGTCTGTGAGCTGTCTTAAGGCTCCCAGGTCGTCCGTGTCGGTGTACTTTGAAAAGATTATAGTTTCTATTGTTTTCATTAGAATGGATTTTCGTCGTTTATTTTACCGTCAAAATCAATTGCCTGCTCAATAGGCTGGTCAATAAGCCAGTTTTTATTGTCCCAAATATCAACTGTATTACCTTCATTTTCAAACCGGCCATTGTTATAATTATATCGAAGTTCACATTTACCTGCTTCGCCCAGGTGTTTAAATTTAACTTTCTGTATATGTACCTGGATTATGTTTTCAAATCCGGTTCCCTCTTCATTGGATAAACGGTAAATTGAAAGGCCATAATCAGCTTTATTGTAAAAGTGTGCTGATCCTGAAATATCATAAAGGGAAGGAACTTCGAATATTTTACCAACTTTATTCATCTTTTTCGGGTGTGCAACTAAGATCACTAAAACGTTATTGAACCGGGCAAACATCTGTAATTTATCCAGAAACCGGCTAATGTATTGCGTTTCGTTTTCACCCCGTCCGGCCTGATATTCGAGTTTATTGTAAGGATCAATTACTAAAACCTTTATTCCTTTGGATCTTATTAACTGTTTCGCACCCTCCAAAACCATTTCAATACTATAATCCTCCTCATCCATCAGGTAAAAAAAATTATCCCGGATATACTCATAAGCAATAGTAAAATCCTGATCCGTTGTTTTGAATTTATTAAACTGCTTTCCGATAAGTTTCTCAAATACCTTTGCATAGTGAAATTTCAAAGGATAGTTTTCGGGCGTAAAGAAAGCAACCCGCCAACCGAAAAGAATATTCAGCTTACAGATTAACCAGTCCACAAATTCAGATTTTCCGTGTCCAGGTATGCCGGTTATTATTGCCAGCCTGCCAGCTTCCCAGGTTATCAGGTTATCCAACTCCGATTTAATTTGCAGTCCTTTTTGTATGCCGTTTTGGTAAAGGTTAACAATGTCGCTGTAAATATCACCTACCTTAACAATCCCTTTAACTGGGAACGGCTTAGCGGTTTTAATCGTTTCTGACAGTTCTAAGGCTCCATATTTACAAAGATATTCGTTAGCATCTTTGCACTCCTTAAAACTCACGATAAGGCATTTATCCATACCCAGCCGCCGGGCTAATTCATCCCTTAATTCAACTCCTTTTTTATCCTGATCTACTGCCAGGTAAATCAAAGTAGCATCAAATAAAGGCTTGCAATCCTCCAAATATTCCAGGTTCTTATTTGCCCCGGCTGGTACTGAAATAACTGATTTTTGCCCGGCTTCGACAAAAGAAAGTAGATCAATTTCACCTTCAACAATAATAACGTTATCAAATTCAGATAAAGATTTCAGTATGTCAATATTCCAAAAGATCAATTCAGCTCCCTGGTATAACTTAAAGCTCTTTTCAGGTCCCCGGTATTTTATATTAATCAATTCACCTGCCCGGAAATAAGGGAAGCAAATAACATCGACCTCTTTCTGAAATTGCGGCATAAATTCCCGGCTCGAATAAACCTTCATTACATTTAGTGTCTTTTGGCTTATTGCCCGGCCTTCAAAATACTTTACTGCCTTATCAGTTAATTCAGTTGTATTTTTATATTCAGGTACTACATAAACGGGTTTCTCTTTGCTCTCATAAGGGAAAAATGTAGTTTCGCAATGATGACAAAACCCCCGGTTCCCTTCTTTTTCCCAGCTTACAATAGGCTCTTTACTCTTGCGCCTATTATGTGAACATTCCGGGCAAATGGTTTTCTTCCCCGGCGTTGGCTCGAAGTCAAATATTCGTTTTGTTATACTGCTTTGTAGTTTCATTGTTGAAATGAAGGATGGTTATTTTTGCACAACTCAATAAACCATATTATTCCAATAGGCTTATTGTAAAACTTCATGTCAATATCAATAATACCTTTTGCCGCCTTTTCAATCCGTTCAAATATCAATTCTTCACCATACACATTTAACACTGATGTAATTAACATCTGATAAAAAAGATCAATTTCATCCGGTATGTTTTCCGAATTTAAGCCCAAAAGTATTGTTATCTTCTTCATGAAATTTCGAGCTTCTTCAGTTGTATATTTTTTTACCATGATTTTACGGGTTTTAATGTTTTATTGTTTCTCTTATTCCAAGTGCTTAACCTTAAATTTGTTTCCCAGGTAGGTTGTTTTTGCCACCTCATTTTTCCCTTTTTATCTGCTTCGCTCCAATAATTATAAAAGTCAGTTAACATTTCAGCAGAATATTCAGGAAAAGAAAAAACTTCGCTTTTAAATATTTCTTTTTCATTCTTTTCATTTTTAGCATTCTCTTCATTCTTGTTTGATGTTTTCTCCGTGTTATCAGGATGTTTTCTCCGTGTTATCTCCGTGTTATCTGTTTGTTGCTCTTTTTGATAATAGTCATAATTACAAATAGTTACCCGTGTTGTTTTTCGCATACCTTCTAATGTAATCATCTTATCATTCTGTAATATTTTGAAGAAAGTACGTATTTGCTGAATAGACCATTTAAACTGTTTAGCCCAACTTTTTAGGCTCTTTACAGATTGGCCCCTTTTACATTCTATTAATTCACCTTCAATCATTACCTTTTCGTCGCTGTGGTTTGCAAGTAGTAACATATCCTCCCATGCTTCCCTTCGTGTGTGCGGTCGGCTTTCATTGTATAACCAATGTTCCAACGATTTCCGATAAAGCCTGACCCACCCATTCATTCCAGACATAATAAAACAACCAGCCCAAAGATAGCATTCAGGTACTGATTAGGAACCTGCCAGGGCCTTGCGGTCACCTGATATCTTCGAGCTGGAATTTTGTTTGTGTATTTCATTAAATCAGTTTTGAAAATGCGATGTAAATATAATCATAATTTCATTAGATGCAAGGATTATTTTTGCATAATCGTTATTTAGAGAGGTTCTAAATTATTCCTTTATCCAGTATATAAGTGTGTCATTGCTAAATTCCACATTCACCTCCACATTCATCTATTAATTCAGGGAACATATTTAACTGATCTTTGTCGGTAAATATAACCTGATCCAAATTAATGCAGGATCTATGCAAAAATATCTTACTGGTTGCATAATCATTTTGCCTTTCCTGAACTGTTTTTTCAAATTCAACCGCACGTTCAAATTCTGAAGGATGAAAATCTTTTAACCATTGCCAATAACGATCTGAATGAAATGGGCAAAAGAAACAGGATGAACGTAAAGGTGATTTTATCCCTAATTTCTTCACATAGTTAATACTGTCATTTCTCCTAATGAAATTATCAACTAATGGATAGTAATTAGTTCGCCGTTTTTTCATGCTAATTTTCATCCGGCTTCGCTCGTCAAAGGAAATACCAATCCATATACGATAATTTTCACCACGTTCTAATTTTGAGTTAATCAATTTTGAAATAGGATTAGTTTTAAAATCAACTGTACATTGCCTCATCATCATTCCTTTTGTGCCGTCGGGATTAAGGGTAAAATAGGGCGGGTTTGATGAAGTATAACCTAATCCTGATTTGGCTTTACGAACCGCCTCAAGGGTTAATTTATTTACAATTCCGTCCTTATACTTCGTGATAAATATATCAAAGTCATATTTTTGTTTCACGTAATCAACAAAATACCTTACATATTCATTGATAAATTCAGGCTCCCCGCCTGTATCGGCGTATACTCCAAAATTAGGTCGTTGTAATCCGTAATCACCATTTAAAGCCATTAAGATCATGGCAGTCGATTGAGTGCCGCCGCCGTAACTTACTATATTTTTCATTCCTTTATCCAGTAAAAAAGTGAATCCCCGTTAACTACCGTGTCATTTTCAGTATAAACACCTCCCTCCATATAGATAGCATTCCCGCTATCGTTATTCAACCACTGGATGAACTTGTCATCCGTTTCACCTCGCTTGCAGGCTTGCCTATAGTCTTTGTAGGCTCGCTTCATTCCTACTGCTGAGAGTTGCTCGTATTCGGG
>JBBACM010000104.1:0-4090 GCA_041657045.1 Minisyncoccota bacterium | reverse complement strand
TGCGCTATCGCCCAGGACATGGTGCCGATGGTACATGCCAGAGCCGCCGTCGTATGCGGCGCTCCCGGTCAATGCGATAGGCCGCAAGGTGATGTCGATGGTATTCGGACCCGTGCTCGGCGTGCCTGCGAACCCGCTGGCATTGATGTCCAAGAACACGTGCACCGCTTCGACCTTCACGTTCTCGCCGATGTCGCGCTCCGCCGATACCGTGCTCGCCCCTGCGGCGAGCGTCTGCGCTGCGAACAGTGTGCTGGTATAGGACGCGGTCGCCATGACAGTTCACCTCAGGGATATTGAGCCCACAGGGCGTTCGCTTCGCTATGCGCCGCCGCCACAAGTGCCGAGGCCGCCTCTGTCTCAGCCTCTGTTGGCGGACCTCCCGGAGGCTGCGTCGTGCTCTGTCTTGCCTCCACGTCTTGCGCTACGTCGCCTGCCAGCTTCTGTCTTGGCAGGTCGAGTGGATACGCCAACTGTTCGGGATCGTAGCCTGCCTGCTCTGCGGCGCGCTCCTGGTCGAGCCAGCCATTATTCCATGCGAGCAGCGTAGTCTGGATCGCAGCCTCCTCGGCCTTGCTCTGCCAGTAGCTTGCCATCGCTTGCTTGTGGCTGTCGCGCAGGTTGACGTTGCGCCACTTGAGGCTGACGTCGCCCTTGAGGCCCAAGACGGCCTGTGCCCACCACAAGATGTGCAAGAAGTCGGGCTCCAGCTCGTCCCGCACGTCTTGTATCATGCCGCTGATGACGTCCGCCTGCTGCTCGCTCAAGCCCTCGGTCGTCGCCCATTGCACCCCGAGCATGAAGGGCGCCAGCTCCACGCTGGCGATAATCTGCTCCATCATTGCCCGGTACGGGATGTCAAAGGACAGCTCCTGGCCGTCGGTAATCGCCGTCAGTGTGAACGTGCCCTGGGTCGCGGCGACGAAGTCAATGATGCCCTCTTGGTTCCAGCGGGCACGCATCGACTTCTCCCAGTCGGCCTTGATCGCGTCCTTCTGCCCCGCAATCGTAGCGTCGCTAACCGCTGCATCCGCGTCCACGTGATAGTTGAGCAAGAAGCTGGGCGCACCGTGCCGCTGCCACTTCTGGCGCACAGCACTCTCCATACGCAAGAGGATGTCGGCTACGAACGGTACCGGCCGCAAGATGCTGACGCCGAGTGGATCGTCGCCCTCGTTATTGCAGGCGCTATAGACGATGAGGTCCTGCCGCGGGTAGGCCTTCAGCTCGCCGAGGTTTGTCTCTTCGCCGATGAGTAGCCCGTCGCCATCGTTTGCGGGCAAGAGACGCAACTGCTTGGCGTCGATGGTGTACAGGTCGCTGATGGACTTCGCGCCCTTGCCCACGACGATCTCGCCGGCGGTGCGGCCAAACTGCAATGCCTGCCGCGTGTACGGGCGCGAGAAGGCCTTAAAGCCCCGCTGGGCACCATTGATGCGCACCGTCTTCAGCCACTGGCGGAGCGCCTCGGCTGTGCTCTCTTCAGTGCACTCCACCGTGAATGCGGGTATCATGCGTGACAGCTTGCGCAAGGACACGTCGATGAACGGTATCCCGTTTGCGAGAATCTCGTATGTGCGCAGGTCAAGCTCGTCGGCATTGCGGATGTAGCGATTGACCTTGAGCGGGTCGTCATAGCTGCGAGTGGATACCGCGATACCAGACGCACCCCGAACGGAGCCCTCTGACGGTGCATCTGCCAGCACGCTCTGCGGGTGGGTGCGTTCGATTGTCAGGCCGAATGGTAGCCGCATGACTGCACCCTGTCCCGTTATCCCGTCGCGATGAAACCCTTCGAGGGCCGCGTGAGTGCCATCACTGCATAGCGCAGGGCGTCCATCGCGTGGTCATTGTTCTTCTGTGGTTCGTCGGGCACGCTCTCCCCATTGCGCTCTTTCCACTGGTACATGCCGAACTCTTGTATCGTGTGCGTGCAACTTGGGCTCACGAAGAGCATTGAGTTCGCGCCCCGCCCGATATTCGCCGCTACCGCCGTGATGCCCGGTATGATTGCATTACTCGCCTTCGTCGCTCGCAGATTGGATGAACGGAACTCGGCGATGTTCGCGGGCTCCGACGGGTCACAGAAGAAGATGACCTCCCGGTGCCGCTTCTCGATCTCTTGTGCGCGCTCGGTCCACCATTTGATTGACTTCTCGGTCGCACACTCCTCGCCCAGCACCCAGA
This sequence comes from Minisyncoccota bacterium, assembly GCA_041657045.1. Classification (GTDB taxonomy): domain Bacteria; phylum Patescibacteriota; class Minisyncoccia; order Minisyncoccales; family Minisyncoccaceae; genus UBA2211. The sequence continues at coordinate 1,903 of JBBACM010000104.1, read as the reverse complement.
TATTGCCCTGGGCGTCCATCGCTACCGTCAAGATCACGCCAGGGTTTGCATAGCCCCAGTCAACGCCGCAGACGACTTCGACGATATGCAGGCCCTCTGGCGGCTCTATTACGTGCGTGTCCGGCGAGAAGAACTGGTACACCAGCCCCTCGCGCGCTACCGTCTTGCCCAGCACCTCTTGCTCGTACATGGGCGTGCCCGGCGTGTACGCTGACTGCAAGAGCGCCTTTGTCACCGGGTCCAGATACGGGTTTTGCAGCGAGCCCCACGAGAACTGGTCCGGCTCCTCGCCGATCACCTTCTTCAGCATTTCACCGATGTACGGAGGTGCTCCGTCTGGACGCTCGCCCTTCTGAAAGCACCAGTAAAACCAATTCTTGCCGCGCGGCGTACCCGTACACATGAACAGATGTGGATACCCCGGTTGGCGCAAACGGCCGCAGATGATCTGGAAGGCGCCGAAGGGACACTGCCCTGCTTCGTCCATCCACGCAGCGGCGATGCTTGGCCCACGCAGCTTGTCGAACTGGTCGCATTGACGCAGCCATATCTCGCTGCCATTGTCCAGGATGTACTTCTCGGCGCTTGCCCTGTACGTGACGCGGTTGTTCTCTCCCGCTGCGTCGAACTGCCGGTCGAACTCCACGTGCAAGATGTCGCGAATCATCGGGTAGGTCGGCTCAGTGCAGATGATGATCGCGCCTGCGTGTCGCTTGACGTATCTGCGCACCTCGAAGACGCCGGCAACGGTCTTGCCGCCGCCTTGCCCCGCCTGGAACTTCTTGATGAGTGCGCCGCTCTTGATGAACGCCAATTGGGCGCCCTGCGGAGGCTCAATCGCTTTGAGTTGTGGCTGCGTCGTTTGCGCCATCGCCGGTGTCCTTTGTCTCTCGATTGCCACCACCGAAATCGTCATCGCCGAACTGCTCGACTACGAACTGATGCTGAACGGGTGCACCATTCGGGCCGGTGAGCTCTTGCGCTACTCGCTCAGCCTTGCTCCAGCGCTTCGGATAGCGCCTTGCCATGAACTCGGCTATCGCCCGCCAGTCGCCCTGCACGAAGAGCTTGCTGATGTCTGGCGCCAGGCGTGTAGCTCCGTCCTTGCCTATGGTTTCCACCACAGGCATATCCACTACCCGATCCTGGCTCGCCTGCTGCAGTAGGGCGGCGGCTCGGACCTCGGCGCGGGCCTCAGCACGTGTAACTGACTTACTGAACTCGCGGTAGAGGTTCGGGTCTGGACCTGTTGCGTCATCTCCTGCGTCGCCCTTGTTGCGCCAGTCGTAAGCTACCTTCTCCGGGATGTCCATGTAGGCACAGACAGTGGAGAAGTAGTTGCCTGCTGCCATGAGCGCGGCAAACTCAGTCAGTATCTCCCTGGTGAGTGTCGTCGGAGCACCGGGCTTCACTTGCCCAGTGGTGGGCGAAGCGGCCGCCTTGCGCTTCGGCTTCTTGGTTGGTGGCATGTTAGGTCACGTCCTGCACTCGCGCCGGCTGAAGGATGGTGTCTCGGATGTGCGCGGCTACTGCTGCCATCATTGGAGGCGCGACTGCCCGCCCCAGGCGTTCCCACTGCTGCGCAAAGGTCCCGGTAAGGATAAAGTCATCTGGGAACCCGCAGATGCGCTTGAGTTCTGCTATGGTGAACTTGCGCTTCTCGTAGGGGTGTGTCGGCCCCCACGCGCTCTTAATTGCATCAGTCCCGTTGCCTGCGACAATCGTCGGCGTAGGCTGGTCTGGACTACATCGCACGAGCTGATTGTACTTCCCGCTCTGTTCCCCCGGCTTGAGCTTGTCCCACTCATCGCCGATGGCGTAGCGCGAGATGTCAACGACCGCAAGCGATGCAGGGCAGCGGCCATTGCCGGTATTAGGCGATGCCCCGACAGTCGACGACGGG
>JBBACM010000103.1:0-4173 GCA_041657045.1 Minisyncoccota bacterium | reverse complement strand
ACTGTCACCGGCAACTATGTTGATTCTAGAAGAGCAGGACATGTATTGCCCTGAAGAATGGACGAGCATGCTGTCGAGGATCGCTATAGTGCCATCATCTTTGGGGCTGTGTATGACAGTGAGGCCGTTTTCTGCCAAGGCATCTTTGACTGCCTCCTTGATATTATGATAGTCAACATACTGAGTCAGGAACATTGGGTTCCGTCTGTTGAAACTTATCTCTTTGAATGACTTCTGAGCAACGGAAAGTGCACTCGCCAACTCATTAATCGCTGGAGAATGAAACGTTTGTTGTGGTTCGTTTTTGAGTGCCTTTTCCGTGCGTGCACACACATACTGTTCCAATTCCTGTAGGAACGGCAGTAATGCTTTTAATTCTACTTCCATAATTCTCCTAGAAAGGTAATTCGTCCTTGAAGTCTATGCCGCCAGTGTCTTTTTGTTTGATGGCAGTTTGCACTGATGGTGTTACAGTATCTGACAACAGGGTAAGATCGTTTGCTACTACTGAGTAGAAGAACCGTTCTACGCCATTGTACTCTTTAGAGTTACAGGACATTTTACCAGAGACAAGAACATGGTCGCCCTCTTGAGGCAACTGTGCCAGCTTCTTGATAGTATTACCGAACAAGACGACGGGCATCTTGAGTTGTTTTTTGTTGGCATCTTCTTGGATGAGTGTGAACTGGAACATTTCCAGACTGCTGGGTAGCGTTTTACTTTCTGGTTTTTCTACTTTTCCCGCAAGAGCTATAAGATTAAAGGCCATGTTATCCTTCTGTTGTAAGTGTTTTAACTATTCTGATTGCTTCTTCGAATTTCATTTTTGGTATACCCATACTATTGGCAGCGCCGTAATGCTTCAACAGTTTCTCTATGATAGTTTTGTCTTTGTTTGCCAGGCTGAACAAGTATTCTGTTTGTTCTTCAGAGAGTCCGTCATCTATATCGTCGTCCATTATAGGCAGAGCAAAGAAGTTTTTGAGCGCATAGCGACATTGATATGTCTTGATGGCTCCTAGTGCCTGCTGTAATTTCCCTGCGTCTGAGGTTGTTTTTATTGCTGTATTAAGGAGTTCTTTGGAATATAGGCACCCATAGGATGAGCGGAACTGGCCGCTTTCATGTATGACTGTTGTCTTCAGGAGTACGGTATCGCCATAATAAAAGTCGGCCTGTTCCAAATAAAGATTATTTTTGTTCAGTTCGGGCAATATCATGTACAGTATCGTTTCCAACTTGGCGTAAGCGAATTGAGCTTTATCTTCTTTTTTTACTATAGGACAGTTCTTTTGGAACTCTATAAGTGCTGGTATTATTTTTGTTTGTTCTGGAGAACTGTATATGATTTCATCCATGGACTGCCTTTAGTTTAAGAGCCAGCTCTGTTTGTTCTTCTTGCAGGTCCCATTCCAGTTCCTTTTTGATCATGGACCTGACCTGTTCGAAGTAATTTACGGCATCGTTTACATCTCGTTTTATGCTGTGCATATCTATAGCTATGTATATAGTAGTAGCTACCAATGTTGTCGATAACAGCATGTATACAATATCTCTTTTACTCAGTCTCATGGTACTCCTTAAACTAACGGCCTTTCAACTGCTTTCAATATATATCAATTAATTGACATTAGCAAGAAATATTTATATCATTAAAAAGAGAGACATGGTTAAACCACATCTCTCTTTGTTACCGTTTGTATTGCTTGTACAATACGCAGATGCAATTATCATACAACAGAACAAGTTTAAGTAAAGGTGAATATGCTACGGAATGTAAAGGATTTATATGAGGCTCAGGACTTAATACGTGAGGGCCTCAGGCAGCTGGAATTTAAGTACGATGGTTTGTTTGGCATTACCAAAGCGTATCCTGAATTTGTGTATAATTCGCTCAAGCGTTTTCTACAGGGCAAGCCGGCGCGTATTGGTACATTGAAAAGATACTATCGTATATTACGGAAAGAGGGACTATGCAAGAACAAATAAAGGCCATTAAAGAAGCTACAGCGATGTTAGACGAGGCTATTGGGGGACACATGCTGCCTATAGTACAGGACCATGAGCAGCTGACTGTATATATGGACGAGCATAAGGGCAACTATAACACGGCCCAGATCCAAGCTTTTCAACAGTCTCTCAGGCAGGTCCTTATGTTTGTGGACGCCATCGAGGAACAGCTACGTTTTACGTTATTGTTGCACTATGGTGAATATATTGCCATGGCTAAATACGGCGTCCATATCTTAAAGGATGCCTCTAAAACGCAGGGTTTAGCTATAGACAATAAGTTGTGTGAAAGAGCTACAAAGTTAGTAGAAGAGTTTCCATTGTCCGTGCATAACGAAGAGTTCATGCAAGCCGATAAGGACTGTGATTACACTTTAAGCAAAGCTATAGTCCGCAGGTATAAGGCTATTGTCGATAGTGATGTTAAGTAATATGTGTGGATTAACAAAATGCAAAGCCGAAGACCGGAGCCTCCGGCTAAGATTTTGTTGCTTAAGCAAAACAATTAATATAAATTTGATATCAAATTTGAATTAACTGCCTTTTTAAACCAATTATACCGCTTTGGTGTACCAGACTAGTCACGGTATAATATAAAAACGAGTAACAAAAATGTACCAGACTCTACAACAAATCAAGTACAAAGAAGTAACAAAAATGTACCAGATCCTATAACAAATCAAGTACAAAGAAGTAACAAAAATGTACCAGATCCTACAACAAAATCAAGCACAAACTAAACAAAAACAAAAACAAGAAACACTAAGACAAATATTGGCTATTAAAAAAACAAAGCCAAATAGAAAGCGTGTATATGGACGCATGCAACGCAATGTAGCACCCAGCTTGTTTATAGCTAAGAACATAGAGACTGTTATGGAGAGCATGAGCCGCCTGGAGATTGAGTTTCTCAAGTTGATGCTATCTATGAGGTCACAGTATACGGTTGTTAAGCCAAGTCACGCATGGATTGCAGAACAGTTGGATTGCAGCCTTACACAGGTACAGAATATTATTGATAGGTTTGAGAGCTTAGGGTTACTTACAGCCGCTTATAGGCATATGCGTTCTTCTATTTTTATGTTCTCTACATGGCTAAGATTTCCTGACGTAGTTAACAGACTGCAGACATACTTACCTGGAATACGAGTATTCGCTCTCGCTTTTCTACACATATCATTACTATTGTCACCAGCTGGGAACTACGTCAGGGATGGAAATTTGTGTCAATGTATTAAAGAGCATGATATGTATTTAAATATTAATAAGAGTGCCCTTGTCGAAGCCTATAAAACATATGGTGACAGTATGGGAATTGGGGAGAAAGAAGAAAAGAAAGAGACTAAGAACCTTAAAGGGGAAGAGCGACAACAAAAATACAAAGCGAATACGTACGGAGGTACGGGACTCTATGACAGAAAGAGTTCACAATATGAACAAGATCTTCTTAAACATGTACATGACAGACAACGAAGGAAATATTCAATGCAATACCAATCAGATGACGAAGCCCAACCACGTTACGATATAAGACACGATTCCGCCCCCGCCGCGCCAACATATGGGTCTGCCCCCAGAAACGTAGCCTACCCACAATATTCTTCGTACGCGCCCTATGTACACAAAGCGCCTCAATACGAAGATCCTATTGAGGCGTCGAACAGACTTATAGAGTGGACTAAGACAGAAGACTTCCGTAAGGCCTGCGCACTTTTAGGTGAAGAAGTAGCACTGAAGATGTGCAATAACATCGTCTCACGCGCTATAGAACACTACGAAAAAGATTAATTAAAATATCTTGTGAAATATGTTGACATTAGTTTCAACTCCATGTAATATTATAGTGTTGTTAGTTTAAAGTTACCGTTATGTAAAGGTTGTACTATTCAGGAGCTAGTAAATAGAAAAATATGCGGGTGGTGACATGCTTAAAAGAGAACAACTCACTAATTGGATGATAGGGGAACACTTCGACGACGTTTTCAATCTTGAAGAGCTTGCAACAGAGCAGATGGAAGAGATTTATAACTGCTTTGCATATAATAAAGATGCTGATGATGTCGAACGTGCCCTTGATAAGTGCCTCGATAATATAAATAACCCTAAGATATGGAAATAAGTATGATAGTTTACATAAAATTCATAGATGGCTCTACAGGTGAA